>JBKKCW010000083.1:0-3329 GCA_046712485.1 Candidatus Limnocylindrales bacterium | reverse complement strand
CGATGGCGTGGCCGGCCACGTCGTCCGGCTCCGACGCCGCGGCCCGCCGGATGGCCGCGTCGCGGGCGGCGGCAAGGAGGGCGTCGAGGAATCGCTCGTCGCCGGCGACGTACTCGCCGCCACCGTGAAGTCCGATCGGTCCGTTCATGGCACACCCCGGAGCGTGCCTCGCCGGTCTGGGTCCCGCTCGCAGCGTGCGGAGCGGTCCGGCCAGGCACCACGCGATGATACGAGCCGGCCGTTCGCGCGGCGTCGCGCCTACATTCACCGGGCATGACCCTCCGACCCGGCGCTGCCGTCGCCCGGCTCGTCGACTGGACCCGCCGCTGGGACGCGATCCTGCCGCTCCTCGCCGCCGAGCTGATCGTCTGGCTCGGCTTCGGAGCGCTGCTGCCCGTCATGCCCCTCTACTTCACTGCCAACGGCGTGGAGCTCGCGCTGCTCGGCGTCGTCGTCGCGGCGTGGCCGGCCGCCCGTCTGGTCGGCGAACCGATCTTCGGATGGGTCGCTGACCGCTGGCGTCGGGTGCCGCTGATGGTGACCGGCAACATCGCGGCCGGGATCTTCCTGTTCCTGCCGCTCGTGTTCGTGGGTGCGGCGCCGTTCATCGTCCTGCGCGCCCTGGCCGGCCTGTCCACCGCGATCTACGATCCGGCCGCCCGTGGCTACATCACCGACGCCACTCCCCCCGAGCGACGGGGCGAGGCGTTCGGGCTGTACGGAGCCGCCCAGATGGGCGGGCTGCTCCTCGGCCCCGCGATCGGGGGCCTGGGATCGGCCGCGTTCGGCGGCGTGGCGTTCATCTTCTGGTTCGGGGCGATCAGCTCGATCCTGGCCGGGCTCGCGATCGCGATCCGTGTCCGGGAGCAGCCGGCCGGACCGCGCGCCGCCCGGACTCCCTCGATCGACCTGACGGAGTTCGCTCACGAGCCCGACCACCTCCTCGGGCGAGCCAACCCGTCGACTGCCCCCGATGCGGTCCGGGCAGGGCCCGTCAGCCTCGCCAACCGGATGCTCGTCGCGGCGATCCTCTTCACGCTGGGCGGCAACTTCTCGGCCGGGACGTACGAGGTGATCTGGTCGCTGTACCTGACGGACCTAGGCGCGGGCCTCGAGCTCGTCGGACTGACCTTCGCCCTGTTCGGGCTGCCCGTCCTCCTGCTGTCGCCGGCGTTCGGGCGCCGCGTCGATCGCGGCGGCATGACGATCTACCTGGTGGCGGGGACGGTGCTTCCGGTCCTCGCGGCGCTGGCGTACACGGTCATCCGCGACCCGCTGCTGTCGATCCCGCTGGTCCTCATCGAAGCGACCGGGTTCGCGATGTTCAATCCAGCCTTGTATTCGATCGTCGCCGCGGGCAGCCCGGCCGGGCGATCGTCGACGGCCCAGGGCGTGTTCGGAGCGGCGGGGACGCTCGGGTTCGTCGTCGCCTCACTCCTCACCGGGACCCTCGCCGCGATCGACATCCGGCTTCCGTTCCTGGTGTTCGCGGTCGTCATGACGACGTTCACGATCGGCGCATTCGTCGTCGGCGGGGCGCGTCTACGGCGCGGCGTGTCGGTCCGGGTCGCGAGCCGGGCAGCCTGACCGCCGCCCGGCCCCGACGGGGATCGTCAGGCGGTTCGGAGGTTGCGCCCGAGCCGGTCGCGGAGGCCCACCGACGGCGAGGCGCCGAGGCGACCGCGCAGCCCGTGCGGATCCACGTGCGGCGGTGCCGCCCGGACGGTCATCGCGGACGCCGCGAGACGGTCGTGGAATGCGTCCGCGGCGAGGCCGCGATCACGGTCCGGATCGGTGCGGTGGCGTTTGAACATGTCCGGCAGTGCGCCGGGTGGTGGGCATCGGCAACCGCGTCGTTTGGACAACGCGACGTGGGACTTCCGTACGGGGCCGCCGATCGAGCGCGGATCGCGGCTCGGTGTTTGTGCCGCGCGCGCGCCCTGTGCTATCTTGATGGCCGCGGGGTGGAGCAGCGGCAGCTCGTCGGGCTCATAACCCGAAGGTCGGCGGTTCGAATCCGTCCCCCGCAACCAACGCGATCGTGTCGAAACCCGCCCGATGGGGCGGGTTTCTTCGTGTCATGCGCCCCCAGTCCGCCGGTGGCCGGCCCGCGCGTCAGTGGTAGTCGTTGAAGAACGTCCTCGACATCGTCTGGAAGTATGGATCACCGCTCATCTTCGCGAGGAAGGCGAGCTGCCAGGTCACGATCTTGTGGTACTTGGCCTGGGGTTTGCCATGACGAAGGCAGTACTTGCTGTATGTCCCGGGTCGCCGGAATTGGCCGATGTACTGGCGCATCGTCGTGATGCTTGCCCGCAGGATCCGCAGCGACCACGGATCGTGGGTTTCCTGGTAGTAGTCGTACAGGCCGAAGATCGCGAAGAAGAACCCGTTGGCCGTGTGGTCGGACGGCGTCAGGTTCTCGGGGTACTCCTCCAGCCACAGGTAGCGGCCGGCGTCGATGTAGGTGACCCACGGCCTCGTCCCGCGGCCGACGTGCTTGAAGGACGTGAACAGCTTTGTGGCGTCCGCGAGGTAGACCGGGTCGCCGGTGTCGCGGTACAGCCGAACGGCCAGCGACAGGGCAAGGCCCTGGGCCATCGCCGAGTACCACGGCGCCTTCATGACCTCCGTCGCGATCCGGTGCATCGCGAAGTCGAAGCGGTACGGGATGTAGAGGCCGGCGTTGGAGAGGACGCTCAGGGCGATGACCTTGCGGTGGACCTTGGCGGCCCACGCCAGGTAGCCGGGGTCCTTCGTCCGGCGGTAGGCGTCCTCGTAGCGGAGCGCGAACTGGACGAGGCCGGCAGGGCTGTAGTAGAGCTTGGTCCCGACCAGCTTCATCGGGATCCCGTCGGCGTCGTGATACGGGGCCACGTAGGTCTTGCTCGGGAGCGACGTGCTGACGTATGGCAGGGCGCCCGGGGCGAGCGTCCGGATCATGTAGTTCGTGACCTTGTAGGGCGCCGGGGGCAGGACGGTGGCCAGCGTGCCGCCGGCGTGACGGCCGGGTCCGCTCGATCCGATCCGGGCCGGGCTGGCCGGTGCCATCTCCGGTTCGACCTCGAGGACCCTGCCGGCGGCCGCCGCCGAGCCGACAAGCGAATCCAGGACCGGAGACGCCGATCCCGGGGCGATGGCGGCTCCCGGCACCAGGAGTGCCACGCTCAGCGTGACGGAAAGCGGCCCAACGCCGCGCTGCCGTAGCCAATGCATACCGGTTCCTCGTTCGACCGACCCCCACGATCGGCGACGGGACCCACGGTAGCAGGCGGCAGAGTGGAAGGTGTCTCGTCCGGTGGTCCGGCCTCGACCCGGTCCGTTCGGGT
>JBKKCW010000082.1:0-3638 GCA_046712485.1 Candidatus Limnocylindrales bacterium | reverse complement strand
CAAGCCGGCCTGGGTCGATCTCGCGAGCTCCGACGCCGAGGCGTCGAGGAACTTCTACTCGAAGCTCTTCGACTGGCAGGTCGAAGTCGATCCCGCTCCACAGTATGGCGGTTACGGAATCGCGAAGGCCGGTGGCAAGGATGCCGCTGGAATCGGCCCCAAGATGGACCCGAATGGCCCGACGGCATGGAGCCTGTACATCGGAACCGATGACATCGAGGCGCTGACCCGAGAGGTTCAGGCCGCCGGCGGGACCGTCGCGATGGCCCCGTTCGATGTCGGTGACCAGGGCCGGATGGCCGTGTATCAGGATCCGGCCGGCGCCTTCATCGCCGCCTGGCAGGGGACGCGCCATGGCGGCTTCCAGACGAACGCACCGAACTCGTTCGGTTGGGCGGAGCTAAGTGCCCGCGGCGTCGACCAGGCGCTGCCATTTTATGAGCGTGTTTTCGGCTGGACCACGCGCCAGAGCGAGATGGGTGAAGGTCAGCCGCCATACGTCGAGTTCCTGCTCGACGGGCAAAGCATCGCTGGTGCCTGGGAGATGGATCCGATGGTACCCGCCGAGGTACCGAGTTACTGGCAGGTCTACTTCACGGTCGAGGACGTCGATGCGGCCTTCCGGAAGGCGCTCGAGCTGGGCGCGACGGAGATGGTTCCGCCCCAGGACATGCCAGGCGGACGCTTCGCGATCGTGAACGACCCGGAGGGCGCGAGCTTCGGCTTGCTCAAGATGGCGCCGGGCTGATCGCTCGTCCGAGCTGATCGCCGCGCGCACGCCCTTAGGTCCGTCCTGACCCAACGACCCCCAGCTCAGTTGCGCACCTGGACGCCGGGCAGAACCGTGGCCGCTTGCCGGTCATCGGGGGCAGCAGCCGGTCGTCGACCGAGGACATGCCAGACCTCCATCGCGCCCTTGCCCTTGACCGCGATCGTTCCCTTCGGCTCGCACTCGAACTCGTCCGCGATGAGCTCGTACGTCGCCCGGGTGATCTGGATCCGACCTGACGCCCCCTGCGATTCCATCCGGCTGGCGGTGTTGACGGCGTCGCCCCACAGGTCGTAGAGGAAGCGCTTTCGCCCTATCACGCCGGCGACGACCGGACCGGAGTTGATCCCGATGCGAAGCTCGAGCCCGAGATGGCCGACCTCGTCGCTCGACCGCATTGCCTGGAGCATGTCCAGCGCCATGAGAACGATTGCCCGGGCATGATCGGACCGGGGCGTCGGAACACCCGCAGCGACCATGTAGCAATCGCCGATCGTCTTGATCTTCTCGAGCCGGTGGCGCTCGGCGAGCGTGTCGAAATGGCTGAAGAGGTGGTCGAGCATACCCACGACTTCGGCTGGCTGCCGCCGCTCCGACCATGGCGTGAAGTCGGCCACGTCGGCGAAGAGGATCGAAGCCGATGGGAACTGGTCGGCGATGGTGTGCGAATCGACCTTCAACCTGTCCGCGATCGATCGCGGCAGGATGTTGAGGAGGAGGTTGTCGGCCTTCTCCTGTTCGATCCGAAGCGCCGCGAGCGCCTCCTCGCGCTGTTTGGCGAAGAGCGCGAGCAGGGTGAATACCATCGCCCCGCCGACAGAGACGTTGAGCGCGATCATCGCGCTCTGGAACCACTCGGGAAGCTCCGACAGGCCGCCATGGACCTCGCCCGCGAGCCCCGACAAGAGGAAGACCGCCAGAAATACAACGAACCAGCGGATGCCCGACCGCCAACCGCTGAATACCAGCGCACCAAGGGGCGCCATGATGCCCCATAGGCCGACCCCTCCCGACGCAACGAAGCCGCCGACCAACGCCATCGAGAGCGTCGGCGCCAACAGGATGTCGATGAGCTCGACCCGGAGGAATGCTTCGGCATCACGGGTATGTGCGAAGACAAGGATCGCTGCGACGGAGATCCCGAAATACAGGTACGCGATGACGCCGGCGGGCGCCCCGAGCGCCAGATAGAGCGTTCCCCAGACGAGAGCGATCGGCAGGATCAGCACGGCGATGACGACCAGCAAGGCCTTTCGGAAGCGCCGCTCCTCGTCGTCCCTTGGGTCAGCGCCCACCTGGGCCAACCGTGCGACAACGGACTGGCCGACGGTTCGGATGCGGCGCATCGCGTTCACGATGGAGACGGTACTCCTGCTCGTGGGGCCCCCGGGCGCCACGCTCGTCTGCCGTGGCAGCACCCGGTTTCTGCGCGAACGGCGAGTGCCAGCACGGTGGTGGCGACACAACCAGTCCGCCACGATCGGTGCATGAGCAGCCCGTCCGTCCTCATCGTCGATGACCACCAGGGATTCCGGGCCATCGCCCGCGATCTGCTGAGCCATGGTGGCTTCCTGGTCGTCGGCGAGGCGGCAAGCGGATGGCAGGCCCTGAGCGAGGCTGCTCGGTTGCACCCGGCCGTGGTTCTCCTCGACGTCCAGCTGCCAGACCTCGACGGTTTCGAGGTCGCCCATCGCCTGGCAGCAGGGTCGAATGCACCTGCCGTGGTCCTCGTCTCGACGAGAGAGGCGAGCGACTATGGCCAGCGAGTCAGGACGAGCGGCGCCATCGGGTTCATCACCAAATCGAGCCTCTCTGGGGATACGCTGCTGGCGATGCTGGCGATCCCCGAGGGCCAGACGGAGGAAACGCCATGAAAACGTCAATCGGGCGGATGATCCTGGCGGCATCGATGACCGCCGCCATCGCAACCGGCTGCTCGAATGCTCCCGGAGCGTCACCCGCGGCGCCCTCCGACGTCGCGTCAGCGCCGTCGAGCGCGGCGATCCCCGAGGGATTCCCGATCGGCTCGTGGACGACCACGTTGACCGAGGCCGATCTCCGTGCTGGCGGGATCACGCACGAGGGGGAGCTGGCGGAGAACTCGGGGGTCTTCACGATGACTCTTGCCGCCGATGGCACCTGGACCACGGCCCAGGAGACAGATGCCTCGATCCGGTGGCCCGTGTTCCGCGGCACGTGGACGTCCACCGGGCCGGACTCGTTCAACCAGCGAACGGAGTTTCCTGCGGACTTCGCCGGAGACGTGGTCGACTTCACCTGGCGGATCGAGGACGGCAAGCTCGTCCTGAAGGTGGTGAACCCGCCGGATCATGTCCTGCCGGTGATCATGGAGACGCATCCGTGGACCCCAGCCGGCTGACACATTCAGCGCGCATCGCGGCGCTTCCGGTCGGGATCGCCTGGGCGCTCGCCGCGGAGTGGACGCGACTCGAAGCCGGCTGGTCCGTCCCATGGGTCCTCGCCGATCTTTTTCCCGGCATCGCGTTCCTCGTTGCCGGGCAGATCGCCTGGACGCGTCGCCCCGGCAACGGCGTCGGGCCGCTCATGGTGGCGATCGGGTTCGCCTGGTATGTCGGGACGTTCGGTGCCGCCGCCGATCCCATCGGGCTGATGGCCCATGCCTTCCAGGGGTACTTCGATCCATTGCTGGCCTGGCTCGTGCTCGCCTACCCCACCGGCCGCCTGGCTGGACGCGCCTCACGGATCGTGGTCGGCGCGTTCTTCTGCGTCCTCGCGGTCCGAAGTGCGTTCCGTCTCACCGTCGCCCGACCAAGCACCGCGTACGATTTCGGCGACCCAGCGGACGTCGAGCGCTGGATCGCCGACCTGACCCTGCGCGACACAGGGG
>JBKKCW010000081.1:0-7927 GCA_046712485.1 Candidatus Limnocylindrales bacterium | reverse complement strand
CTGCTGCGCAGGGTCCAGCTTCCACTCGTCGCCGCGCGCCTTGAGGTCCCACCAGCCCACCTCGGTGCCGGTCAGTCGGATCATCCGCACGTCGCCGATAGCGCCGTCGGCGATGAGCCGATAGGCGGCAGCGGGTGCATCGCGAAAGCGGTGCTGCGACACGACCGACAGGCGGACACCGGCCGCCCGGCAGGCCTCCATCATGGCGTCCGATTCGGCGGTGTCCTGGGCCATCGGCTTCTCCACGAGCACGTGCTTGCCGGCCGCGGCCGCCGAGATCGTTTGGTCGCGGTGCACGGCGGGGGGAGAGGCGAGGACCACGAGATCGACGTCGTCGCGCGAGATGAGGGCCTCGGGCGACGCCTCCAGGGGAACGCCATAGTCCGCCGCGAGCGCCACCGCCCGGCGGCCGCCGGCGACGGCAGCCAGCGACGTCCCGCTGGCGTGGTTCGCTGCGACCTCGGACCAGGTCCGCCCCATGAACCCCGAGCCGACGATCCCGACACGCACGCTCACGCCCGAACCTCCGCCTGGCGATCGAAGAAGTCGATCCCGGCGGTCCGGCAGTCCTCGATGAACTCGTACAGCCCTTCGTCCGTGTTGTGCAGGCCCGGGATCCCGGGTGTGAGCCGATCGAACCCGAGCTCGCGCCATTGGGCGAGCTCTTCGGCGCGGGTGCCCACCGCAGCGACCTTGGCCGGATCCTGGTAGGCCAGCTCGTGCGGCTCGGCGAACCGCTGGCCGCCGGTCACCCGGAGACCCTTGTAGCGCATGACCTGGTTCGTCCCGCAGTTGAGTTCGACGGTCGCGGGGTCCCGGCCGATCTCGGCGCACCGCTCGCGGAACACCTCGAGCAGGGCCGGAACCTCGTCAGGGAACGTGTTGATGTTCAGCTCGTCGCAATAGCGCGCCGCGAGGCGGAACGTGAAGTTCTTGCCGTGCCCCCCGATGAGCAGCTTGATCCCCGGACTGCGCGCCGATCGCGGGCTGTTGGCGACCTCCTCGACCCACGCATGATGCCCCCGGAACGTGAAGCGCGGCTCGTCCTGCCGGGTCATCCTCCAGATGATCTCGAAATGCTCGGACAGCAGCTCCATCCGCTCCCGGATCGGCAGGTATTCGAACCCGAACGCACTCGCCTCGTTGGGTTTGAACCCGGCGCCAAGGCCCAGCGTGAGCCGCCCGCCCGCGATCGTGTCGAGGGTCGCCGCCGCCTTCGCAGTCATGGCCGGGTTGTGGAAAGTCGAGTTGAGCACGATCAACCCGATCCCGACCCGGGGGACCAGTGGCGCCAGACCTGCGGACAGGGTCCAGCAGTCGAACGCGATGGACTCGCCCGGCCACTTGGACAGGACGTGTTCGCCGGTCCAGATCGACTCGAATCCGAGTCGCTCCGCTGTCGTGGCGAGCTCGACGATGCGCTCCCAGGCTCGGCCGGGCGCCCAGCCCTCGAATTCGTTGAAGTACCCCTGGGGAAGGACCAGGCCGACCTGCATCCGTTGGCTAGGCACGTCGCGCGGCCCCCGCCGGACCCGCCGGGGCAGCGCCGAACTCGATCCCGGCGGCGCGGACGTCATCGATCAGTTCGTAGAGGCCTTCGTCCGTGTCAGCGAGGCCGGGCACGCCGCAGATGATCCGGCCGAGGTCGAGCTCGACCCACCGGGCGAATTCCTCGGAGCGGGTCGTCAGCATGCTGAAGTCGGCTGACATGATGGCCGGTACGTCTTCCTGGCGCATCATCCGCTGGTTGCCGATGGCCTTCAGCCCCGGGTACGGCCACGCCGGATTCGTCCCGCCCACGATCATCAGGGTCGCCGGATCGCGCCCGATCTCCTCGCATCGCTCCCGGACGGCGTCGATGGCGTCGCCCATCTCCTCTGGCGTCGCGTCGATGTTGACTTCGTCGCAATATCTCGCCGCCAGCCGGAAGGTGACATTCCGCCCGTGGCCACCGATCGCGAGCCTGACGTGGTCCCCGCCGCCGGTTCGCGGCGCATTGACGACCGCGTCGACCCGGGCATGTTCGCCTTCGTACGTGAAAGGCGGTTCGTCTCGCCGCGTCATCCGGCTGATGATCTCGAAATGCTCGGACAGGATCGCCATGCGTTCCTTGAGCGATGGAAACGGCTGTCCGAAGGCGCTCGCCTCGCTCACCTTGAAGCCTGCCCCGAGGCCGAGGATCAGCCGCCCTCCGCTTATCGTGTCCAGCGTTGAGGCCATCTTTGCCGTCATCGCCGGATTGCGGAACGTCGAGTTGATGACCCCGAACCCGATGTCGACCCGAGGCACGGCCGCGGCGACGGCCGTGTGGAGCGTCACGCAGTCGAAGGCGAAGCCCTCCGGATCCCACTTGGCGAGGACATGCTCGCCGGTCCACAAGGAGTCGAACCCGAGACGCTCGCCCAGCCGCGCAACCTCGAGGATCCGATCCCAGGCGCCCGTCGGAGTCCAGCCCTCGAACTCGTTGAAATACCCCTGCGGCAGGAGCAGGCCGATCTTCATGAACGCCTCCGGAGTCGATGGATGGTCATGGCTGGGCACCCGTGGCCGGCGCGGCGGTCGCTGTGACGCGTCCGACGGCCTGCCGCTGCTCCGCGCTGTCCGCGATCCGATCAGCGAAATGACAGGCAACCTGGTGGCTGGTGGCCGCCGCCTGCAACGGCGGCGCAACCGTTCGGCACACCTCGGGCGTCTCCAGGCGTTGGTAGAGCCAGCAGCGTGTATGGAAGTGGCAGCCCGGCGGCGGGTTGGCAGGGCTCGGGATCTCGCCACCGAGGATGATCCTCCGCCGATGCATCTGGATCTGTGGGTCCGGGATCGGCACCGCGGAGAGCAGCGCGACGGTATACGGGTGCAGGGGAGCGCCGTACAAGTCCCTCGTCGGGGCCATTTCCACGATCCGGCCGAGGTACATGACGGCAACGCGATCGCTGATCCTGCGTACGATGGCCAGATCGTGCGCCACCACGAGATAGGTCAGATGCAGCTCGGCCTGGAGCCGCTCCATCAGGGCCAGGATCTGGGCGCGGATGGAAACGTCGAGCGCGCTGATGGGCTCGTCGGCGACGATCAGGTCCGGGTTCAGGGCGAGCGCCCTGGCGATCCCGATTCGTTGGCGCTGCCCACCGCTGAACTCGTGCGGGAATCGTTCCGCGGCGCGAGGCGAGAGACCCACCAGCTCGAGGAGCTCGGTGACTCGCAGCAGCCGCTCCTGCCGCGATCCGATCGCATGGATGTCGAGCGGTTCCTCGACGATCGACCGGACGGTCATCCTCGGGTTCAGGCTGGAATAGGGGTCCTGGAAGATCATCTGGAACCGCTGGCGAAGCCGGCGGAGCGGCTCGCCGCGGAGGGTGGCGATCTCCTGGCCGTCGAAGCGTATCGATCCGCTGGTCGGGTCGAGCAGTCGGACGATCGCTCGCCCGGCGGTGGTCTTGCCGGATCCGGACTCGCCGACCAGCCCCAGGGTCTCGCCCCGCTCGATCGTGAGGCTGACGCCGTCGACCGCCCGGATGACGTCGCGGTTTGCGCGCCAGCCAATCCGTCCGCCGCCCTGGAAATGGACGTGGAGGTCCCGAACCTCGAGCAGCGGCATGGTCGTCTCGCCCGTCCGCGCCGGGGGCTCCAGCGGGGCGGTCTCGAAGCTTGGCACACCGGCGCCAGACGTCGCGGTCATCAGCCGCGCACGGCCAGCGGAGGGTAGGGGGCGGCCACGAAGCCAGGCCGCAGCGGCCGACCCAGGGCCACCTCATCGGCGTTCGCCGGGTTGTGGCAGGCCACGAGGTGGCTGACCCCCGGGCCGCTCTCGGCGACGGACGCCTTGACCGTTTCCGGGAGCAGCAGGGGATTGTCGTCCCAGCAGACTGGTAGACGCCATGCGCACCGCGGCGCGAACGGACAGCCCTTCGGAGGGTGGGTCTGCTCCGGTGGAGCACCCTCGATCGGACGGAGGTCGCCAGCCTCGAGATCGATCCGCGAGACCGAGTTGAGCAGGCCGATGGTGTAGGGATGGCGCGGTCGGGCGAACAGATCCGGGGTCGACGCGGTCTCGACGAGATAGCCGGCGTACATCACGCAGGTTCGTTGGGTCATGTCGGCGACGACACCGAGATCGTGGGTGATCAGGAGCGCCGCCGTGCCGCTCTTCCTGGTCAGGTCCTTGATCAGGTCGATGACCTGCGCCTGGATGGTCACGTCGAGAGCCGTCGTTGGCTCGTCAGCGATCAGCAGCTTGGGACGCAGCGACAGGGCAATGGCGATCATCACGCGCTGGCGCATCCCGCCGCTGAGCTGGTGGGGATACGCGCGGAGTCGATCCTCGCCGTCGGCGATACCGACCATGCCCAGCAGGTCGATCGCGCGGGCCCGGGCCTGCTCCCTCGTCACGTCCTGGTGGGCGAGGATCCCCTCGGTGATCTGGCCGCCGATCGTGAGCACGGGGTTGAGGCTGGTGAGTGGATCCTGGAACACCATCGCGATCTCGGTGCCCCGGACCCGGTTCATCTCGCGCTCTGAAAGCGCAAAGAGGGACCGTCCCTCCAGCATGATGTCGCCGCCCTCGATCCTGCCTGCAGGCGACGGCAGCAGACGGGTGATCGCGAGGCTGGTCACGCTCTTGCCGCAGCCCGACTCGCCGACAAGCCCGAGGGTCTCGCCGGCCTCCATCTCGAAGCTGACCCCGTTGACGGCGTAGACCGTCGCCTCCTGGGTGCGGAAGCGAACGACGAGGTCGCGGACCGTGAGCAGGGCCATCGAGCGTCAGCGGTGCAGGACGTTGGCGCGCGGATCCAGGGCGTCCCGGAGGCCGTCGCCGATGAAGTTGATCGACAGCACCGCGATCGCGATGGCCGCGCCCGGGGCCATCCACAACCAGGGCTTCTGGGTCAGGACGCCGACGTCGGTCGCCGCCTGCAGGTCGCCGCCCCAGCTCGCATCCGGTGGCTGGATCCCCAGGCCCAGGACGGACAGGCCGGCCTCGATGATCATCGCTTCGGCCATCCCGAAGCTGGCCAGGACAACCAGCGGCCCCGCGACATTGGGGAGGATGTGGCGGAGGATGATCCGCCGGTCGCGGGCACCGATTCCTCGCGCCGCGAGGGTGAACTCGCGTTCCCGCAAGGACAGGAATTCGCCCCGGACAAGGCGCGTCACGGCCGGCCAGTTCAGGAGGCCGATGACCACCATGATGTTGAGGGGGCTGCGGCCGATGATCGGGACCACGGCGAGGATGATGATCAAGGCCGGCACGGCCATGACCGTGTCGGTCACCCGCCCGACGATGGCGTCCGTCAGGCCGCGCCGATAGCCGGCCAGCGATCCAAGGGCGATCCCGATCACCAGATAGATCGAGACCGCCACGACGCCGACCGAGAGCGACACGCGTGCCCCGTGCATGAGTCGCGACAGGACATCCCGGCCGGAGCGGTCCGACCCAAGGAAGTGCTCCAGGCTGGGCGGCTTGCCGAAGGCCCTGGGGTCAACCTCGGTCGGGCTGTACGGCGCGATGACCGGTGCCAGGATGGCCACCAGCGCCAACGCCATCAGCAGGACGAGCGCGGTCATCGCCATCCGGTTGCGACGGAACCGCCGCCAGGCGAGCTTGCGCGGCGAGAGCGGCGGACGCAGCGAAAGATCCGTCGTCGGTTGCCAGATCGGGGCCTGGAGGTCGAGGGGCCCGATCTCCGGGACGGCGTCCGCGGTCATCGGACACGGATCCGCGGGTCGACGAACGCGTACGCCACGTCGGTGATCAGGTTCGACGCCACGATGGCCGCCGACGTCAGCAGGGCGACGCCCATGATCGCGGCGTAGTCGTGTTCCCGCGTCGATTCGATGGCGTATTGCCCGATGCCCGGCCAGCTGAACAGGGTCTCGACGAAGATGGCGCCGACGATCAGCGATGGCATCGTGAGGCCCAGGACCGTCACGACCGGCAGCAGGGCGTTGCGCAGGATGTGACGAAGTCGCACGGTTCGCTCCGGCAGACCCTTCGAGCGGGCGGTCGTGACGAAGTCCCGGTTCATCACCTCCAGAACGCTCGCGCGCGTGTACCGCAGGAACGTCGCCGTCCCCGCGAACGCCAGCACGAGAGCAGGAAGGATCAGGTGCCAGAGCTCGTCGATGACCGGGGGCAGCGTGCTCACTGGATCCTCCAGTCCTCCGGCAGGCAGCAACTTGATCCCGAAGACCTGGAAGGGCACGACAGCCAGGAAGTAGATCGCGAGGATGGCGAGCAGGTACGGCGGCAGGGAGATACCCGAGATCACGACGACGGTCATCGCGTTGTCGAGCTTCGAATGTTGTCTGAACGCCGACAGGATCCCGAGCAGGACCCCCACAACGAGGCTGATCGCCAGCGCCGTCCCCATCAGCTTGATCGTGTTCGGGATCCGCTTCGCCAGAGCCTTGGCGATCGAACCTCCACCAACGAGCTCCGCGCCGAGGTTGCCCTGGACGACCTGGCCCAGCCAGGTGACATAACGCTCCGGCAACGGCTTGTTCAGCCCAAGGGCCTCCTTGAGCTTCTCGACGTCTCGCGGTTTCACGTCGCTGCCCGGCCGAACCAGGGCAGAGATCGGGTCACCGGGGGCAAGATTCGCGAAGGTGAAGGTCAGGAGCGAAACGCCCAGAAGGATCGGGACTGCGATGAGCAGCCGGCGGGCGATGAATCGCAGCATGTCAGCTTTCAGCGTAACGGCCGCGTCCGGGTGGGTCGCGGCCGCTGTCGCTCGACCTTGAGCTGTCGCTCGACCTTGAGGAGGCTGGACTCAGGCCTCGACGTACCATTCCCAGAAGTGGATCCCGCCCGCGGCGGGATGGGTGATCGGGGCCTTCTCCGGACCCTTGAGCTTGGTGCTGACCACCGCGTAGTCGACCCGCTGGTAGATCGGCATATACGGCAGCTCGTCGTTGAAGATCTCGCTACAGCGCTTGAAGTGGGCGGCCTGGGCGTCCTGGGTTGTCTCCTTGAGCGCGGCCGCGAACTCGCTGTCCCACTCGGCATTGGCAAAGCGCATCGAGTTGAACCCGTTCGGATACACGCGGGTCGAGCCGAGGGTCTCGTCCGAACCCCAGGGTGAGCCGTCCAGGGTCCCGAAGCCGTAGACGAAAGCGATGTCGTAATTCGGGCCGTCGTCCTCCGGGGTGCTCTTGTCCTTGTCCTCGTAGAAGTCGGCAACGAACGTGTCGTCCGGGAGTGGCGTGAGCTTGATCTTGACCCCCACGTCTTCCCACATAGCCTGGATCACCGGGACATCCGGGTCCAGAGTCGGCGGATAGTGGCGGACGTCGAGCACCACGTTTGGGTCCCAACCGGCGTCCGCGAGGAGCTGCTTCGCGAGGTCGACGTTCTGCGGGTGGTAGGTCTCGAGATCGTCCGAGACCGCCCATTTCTGGATCCAGTGGTTGACGACATCGGGGACCTTGAAGACGCCGCCGAGGACCTCTCCGACGAGCAGCTCCCGGTCGAGTGCCCAGGTGAGCGCCTTCCGGACGTTCTTGTCCTTGAGCAGCGGCGTACTGGGGTTCAACAGGTTGACCGAGAAGAAGATGTTGAAGCCGACCAGCGACTGCTGGGCGGTCATCCCGGCGATCTCCTGCAGTGTCTTGAGCTTGTCGCCGCTTGGGCGCCGGACATAGTTGAAGTCGACTTCGCCCGATTGGGTCGACAGGATCTGCGCGGCGTCGTCCGCGTAGATCCGGATCGACACCTTGTCGGCTGCCGGCGGTCCGCTGTAGCCGGTTCCGTTCTTGTAGCCGGCGTGGGGCTCGAAATTCACGAACTCCTTCGCCTTGAACTCGGTCATCTTGAAGGGACCGGACCCGATGAACAGCTCCTGCGAGATGGGCAGGGTCGTGTACTCCTCGAGCGTTTTCCCTTCGAACGGATGCTTCGGGGCGATCCGGATGATGGCGAACACGTTCGGGA
>JBKKCW010000080.1:0-9148 GCA_046712485.1 Candidatus Limnocylindrales bacterium | reverse complement strand
CAGGTTGTGCTCGGCCTCGCGTTCGACCAGGAACGCGGCGGCCCCGGCGAGGAACGCGGTCGCTGCGTCGAACCGGTGGACACGGTACGCGGCCACGTCAGTCATGCCGCGGAGTCTGACAGCTCCCGCGGTACGGTCATGGGCTCCAGAACCCGATCTCGGCTGTCGCAACGACCCGAGCCTCGGAGCCATCGGCGGGGATCACCTGGAGCTGCGTGACGTCTCCCTCGCCGACGATGGGCAGGACCACCGACGATCCGTCGGGCGCCCAGAAGCGATGACTCAGCGCGTACTGGTCGAAGAACGGCAACACCTGGTTGACGAACAGGTCCGACACGCGAACGGTTTCCTGGGACCGGACGGTGCCATCGGCCGTGGCCACGAAGGACAAGACCATGTCCAGTCCGGCCGCGGCCTCCGTGATGCCGCCAGACGAGACCGTCGCCCGGGCCGGGATCATCTCCCGGCCGTGGCGCGCCTCGGTCACTGGGTTGTCCGAGGCCGGCAACGCGAGAGCCGCGATGTCCCGTCCGGTCGGCGACCAGAAGAATGCGACCACACTGCCCTCCAGCAACGTCCGTGGTTCGGCCGCGCCCGGATCCAGGAGCCGCAACGGTCCAACGGGGAGGGGCAGCACGTTGCTCGTCGGTTCATCGGGGGCGAGGAACGCGAGCTCACCACCGGCTGGGTTGAAGGCGACCGCACCCGAGCCGAAGATGCGAATGCGCGTGGTTCCGGTCCCGTCCCGCGATTCGCGGACGACCTCGCCAAGCGGCTCGTTGGCCGACGAGACGTAGGCCCGATACCGGGCGTCGGCGGAAACGGCGGGTGCTCGGAACACGCCAGCCGCTCGATCGGTGCCGTCAAACGGCGATCCATCGAGACCGACCTCCCCGAAGAACTCGTCCGGCCCGCCCAGACCGCTGTGGACGAGCATCCGCTCGGCGTCGATGAAGTCCCAATACATCGGCGTACCCGACCGGACGATGTACGCGGATCCGTTGCCGTCGGCCGGGACGATGCGAAGGGCGAGCCCGGCAGCCTCCGTCGTCAGGAACGAGACCTGCCGACCATCGGGCGTCCAGAACAGGTAGAACGGCGACTCGCTGGCGCTCTCGTAGAGGACGATCGGCTCGCCCGCCGCCTCGCCTGGCGCCCGTGCCTGGATCACATAGATGCCACCGCCCGAGACGCTCGTCCCTACCGTTGCGATCCGCGTGCCATCTGGCGACCACGCCGGAAACCCGAAGACGAGCCCTGCCTTCGCGTACGAAACGGGCGACCCCCCGTCCCCTTCCATCCAGGTGAGCGCCCCGGCCGGGTCGACTACCGCGAGCCGCGGCCCGTCCCGGCCGTCGTTATCGAGGATCGGCCAACCGCTGCCCTGGACCGCTGCCAGTACGACGAGCGCGGCCACCAGCAGCAAGATGACGACCATCTGGAGCCGGCGCCGCAGCCGACCCGCGCCCGATGGGGCGTACGGCTCGGGCTCGAAGGCCTCTGGCGGCGGGACTTCGTCCATCGCGACCAAGATACGGGCTGCGGCCACAAGCCACGCCGCAGACGCCCCGTGTTGCCGACCCGGCCCCGTGTCGCCGACCTGGCCTGTGTGGCCAACCCTCATTGACCCCCCGATGTAGCATCGCGGACGAGCCGTGCAACTTTCCGACACGGACCCAGGAGGGTTTCTGCCACTGTGGCGACACGCAAGCGCAAGACCGTCTACCCCCCGGCCCGAACAGACACGAAGCCGACACAGCGACCGGGTGCGGGCCCGGAACCATACGTTCGGCCAACAGTGGCCACGATCGATCTCAGCGCCGGAAGCGGCAGGGCCGGTTTGAACGTCGGAGATCGGGTAAGGATCACGGGTGGCGGCCTCTACGCCGGTGAAGCTGCAGTGATCGAAAAGATGGCGACTGGGGTCATCCCGGCCGCCCTCGTCCGGACGGAAGCTGGCCGGACGCGGCAGGTACGCACGATCGACCTGGAGCCGATCGCCCGAGAGGGATGACCGCGGCAACAAGAGGTCCCAAGGCGGGCGAGGTCCGGTTCTTCCAGACGGCGGCCGAGCTGCGCGAGTGGTTGGCCGCCAATCACGACACGGCCGACGAGCTGTGGGTCGGCATGTACCGAAAGGCCTCCGGACGACCGAGCGTGACGTGGCCCGAGGTCGTCGACGAGGCTCTCTGTTATGGCTGGATCGACGGGATCCGACGGCGCATTGATGACACGAGCTACATGAACCGGATCACGCCGCGGCGCAAGGGCAGCAATTGGAGCGCCGTGAACATCAGGCGTGTCGGAGAGTTGGAGGCGGCCGGCCTCATGACGGACGCTGGCCGTCGCGCGTTCGCGCTGCGGGACGAGGCCAAGTCCCGGATCTATGCGTACGAGCACGAGGCTTCCAGGCTTGACGATACGGCCGAGGCGACGTTCCGGGCGAACGCTGCCGCGTGGTCCTGGTTCGAGGGGGCATCGCCCTACTACCGGAAGACCGCCGTGTACTGGGTGATGAGCGCCAAGCGGCCCGAGACGCGCGACCGTCGTCTCGCCACTCTCATCGAACATTCGGCGAAGGGCCAGAGAGTGCCGCCGCTCACCCCACCGACGCCGAGGACGCGTACATGACCTCTCGGTTCGTGAATGTTGCGGGCGGCCGGCTGTTCGTTGTCGACGAGGGTTCGGGTCGGCCGATCGTCCTGTTGCACGCGGGGATCGCGGACCAACGCTCCTGGGACGCCATGGCCCCGCTCCTCAATTCGGCCGGGTACCGAACGATCCGCTACGACGGGCGAGGAGCCGGCCGGACCACAACCGACGACGTCGAGTTCTCGAGGATCTCGGACCTCCTGGCCGTCCTGGATGCCAGTGGCGTGAAACGTGCCGTGCTTGTCGGGAACTCAATGGGCGGCTCGCTCGCTTTCGACGCGGCCATCCAGGCGCCCGATCGGGTTGTCGCCATCGTCGGTGTGGCCGCCGGTCTGGGGGGTTTCGACGGCGGGAACACCCCCGAAGAGCTCGCCATGTTCAAGGAGATGGACCGGCTGGAGAACGAGGACCCGGTCGACCCGGCTGCCGTTGCCGAGATCGACGCCCGCGTGTGGACAGACGGTCCCAAGCAGCCACCGACGCGCGTTTCAGCAGCCATTCGCGACCTGGTCCTCGAGATGGACCGTTGGGATCCCTCGAAGCCCCGGGGCAAGCCGATCAGGCTGGATCCGCCGGCGAGCGAGCGACTCGCCGAGCTGTGCTGCCCGATCCTCGCGGTCGCCGGCGCGCTCGATGTTTCGGAGGTGGCCGTGACCGCGCGCCATCTCGAGGAGCACGCACCAGACGCGCGCGCGCAGATCTGGCCGGACGTCGCCCACATGATCGGCATGGAGCAACCGCAACGGTTGGCCGGCGCGATCGTCGAGTTCGTGGCGCCCCTGGAGCGCTGGTCGTAGGGTCGCGGACCCAGGGCTCGGGGCTCGTCGCGGACCCAGGGCTCGGCGCTCGTCGCTGACCCAGGGGCTCGGCCTCGCTGCGACGCGCTTCGCCTGGTCCGCCGGAGCTGCACCTCCGTTGGGCGCCTGCCCGTTTCTCGAATATTGCCCCACTGACTCGGTGCTTCGCCGCAGCGGGTCGGGTGGTGGGGCGTCGACCGCCGTGGGCGTCGACTCACGCTCGGAGGACCACAGTATCGATCCCGATGACCCTACTTGGCGCGCCTCGGCCCTCACAACCAGTCAGGGGAGGAATGAATGAGGGGCGATTGGTCCGTTTGGAGCCCTGGCAGTCACGCGGCGAGTATGCCGAGTCAGGGGCGGCAGCAGGGGTGAGGCGCACCGCGGGCGAGACCGTACAGAACCGCTACGACCCGCCATTCGCCGCGTCCGCGGGGGCCTCGCGCTGGTAGGGGACGTTGACGACGACGGTGTGTGGCCGCCCGAGGAGGATCCGCCGCAGGTGCTTGGCCGATTGGTTGTAGAGCAACCGCTCCCACCAGCTCCGTGCCACGTATTCGGGGATGACCACGAACGTGATCGGCTCGAGCTTGCCAGGCGGCCACGCCTGGTCGAGGACATCGAGGTATGCGAGCAGGGGACCGGTCAGCGCCCGGTAGGGCGATTCGACGACCACCAGCGGCACGCCCGGGACCTGCCGTTCGAAGGCGGCTCGGACCTTGACGGCCTCCACCGGATCAGCGGAGATGTAGACCGCGCGGACGTCTTCGTCGATCGAGCGGGCGACGTTGATCGCCTGGATGGCGGCGCGATTGAGCCCCGGGATCGGCACGACGACCCGCTCCTCGCGCACGGGCGGCCTGACGATCAGGTCAGGTTTCACGGTGAGCTCCTTCGCTGACCGGTCGTACTGGCGCTGGATGAATGACATCATCCCGACGAGGAACGGGACGAGGATCACGACGAGGTAGGCACCGTCGACAAACTTTTCCGAGATCACCACAAGGAGCACAACGCCGGTCAGGACCGCGCCGGCCGCGTTGACCGTCATCCTCCAGCGCCACCCGGCGTCGCGCGTCCGCAGCCAGTGTTTGACCATGCCGACCTGGCTCAGCGTGAAGCAGATGAAGACGCCGACCGAGTAGAGCGGGATCAGGGCGTGGGTATCGCCGCCGAATGCGGCGAGGAGCCCGAACGCCACGGCAGCCAGCAGAACGATTCCCCACGAGTAGGCAAGCCGGTCACCACGGAACGAGAACTGCCGAGGCAGGTAGCCATCCGCCGCCAGGAGGGCAGACAGCCGCGGGAACGCGTTGAAGCTCGTGTTGGCCGCGAGAAACAGGATCAGCGCGGTGCTTGCAGCGAACGTCACGAACAGGACGGATCCCTCGCCGAAAGCGGTCCGCGCCGCGAGGGCGATCACGGAGGGCCCGCCTTCCTCGGTCGGTCGGAGGCCGTACTGGACCGCGAAGAACGTCAGCCCGATGAACAGGATGCCGAGGAGAATGGCCATGGTCGTCATGGTGTTGGCGGCGTTCTTTGCCTCGGGCGGCTTGAACGCGGGTACGCCGTTGGCGATCGCCTCCACGCCGGTCAGTGCGACGGATCCGCCGGCGAACGCCTTGAACAGGAGCAGGACGCCGATCGCCTCGGTGCCGAAGGGCACGGCGTCTGGCTCGCTCGGGATCGGCGCAGCGCTGCCGGTCAGGAAGCCCACGACGCCAATGGCCACGATCGCGAGCGCGAGACCGACGAACAGGTAGGTCGGGACTGCAAAGATGTTGCCGGACTCGCGCAGGCCACGCAGGTTGGCAATCGTGATGAGCGCGATCGAAACGAAGGCGATCTCGATCCTGACGTCATACGCGGCCGGGATGACCGACTGGATCTGGGCGATGGCCGCGGCTGTCGAGACCGCGACGGTCATGACGTAGTCGATGAGGAGCGCCGCCGCTGCGATGAGCCCGAAGATCGGGGCGAGGTTGGTCCTGGCGACGACGTACGCTCCGCCACCGTTGGGGTAGGCGCGGCAGACCTGGCGGTACGACACGGACACCACCGCGAGCAGGATCGAAATCGCGATAGCGACCTCCAGCGAGAGCAGCAGAGCCCCAGCACCCGCGAGGAGCAGGACGCGCAGAATCTCCTCGGTCGCGTAGGCGGACGAGCTGATCGCGTCGGAGCTGAATATGGCAAGCGCCTTCTTCTTCGACAGGCGTTCCTCGATCTCCTCCTCGTTGGAGAGCGGCCGACCAAAGAGAAAGGCGCGGAGCCGCGCCAGGACGAGGTCCCGGCCGCGGCGCGGTCGCGATGCCGCCTCGCGGGCTACAAGCTGCCCGGCCCCGGCGTAGCGGAAGTACGGGGAATGGGGGCGTTCGACACGGATGCGTCGGTCGGCCGCCTTGCGTCCCAGGAGGGGCCGCCTGCCACCAATCATTCGCGATCTTCGAGCCGCGGCCCGATGATCAACGTGACCGATCTTTGGTCCTCGCGCCGCAACGTGAAACCGACGGCTGACGCCTGGGCTCGCGCCGCGGCATCGAACGCCGATTCCTCGGCCATCGTCAGGTTGATGAGGCGGACGCTCACGGCGACGCCGAGCGCGACCATCGCGATCGCCGCATCGATCTCGGCAAGCGTTCGTTCAGTGGCGTCGGGGTTGTGCGCGCCGGCGAGCCACGACAGTGTTCGGTCCACGTCTCGAACGTAGCCGGGTATTCCAAGAAGCCAGCACCCTCGGGTGCCTCGGTGACGCTCAAGAACGGTTCAAGGCTTCGTGCGCCCAACCCACGACTACCATGCTGCTCATGACCCTGGCGATGGTCCTCCGGCACCGATTCGTCCGCGGATCCATGGCGCTTGTCGCCTCCCTGGCCATGGCGACGCTGCTCGTCACATTCCTCGAGCAGGTCGCCGGCATGACCAACGCCTCGTCGGCGTACCTGGTGGCCGTGATCGCCCTCGCGGTCTGGTTCGGGACGGCTGAGGCGATCCTTGGCGCGATCGGCGCGTTCCTCCTCGCGAACTACCTGTTCACGCCACCGATCCACACGCTGACCGTGCTCGATCCCAAGGAGTGGCTCAACCTGCTCCTGCTGCTTGTCGTCGGTGTGGTCGTGGGACAGCTCGCCGGTCGCCAGCGGGAGCGGGCCGAGACCGCCGAACTCCGTGCCCGCGAGGCCCGCGGGCTGTTCCGAGTGAGTCGCGCCCTGGCCACGGCCGCCGACACCGGGCAGGCGTTGCGCGAGGTCGTGCACATCCTCCAGGCAGAGACCGGCATGTCCCGGGTATGGATCGGGCTCCGGGGCCCGAGCCCACTCGAGCGGGTCGTCGCCGATACGGGGCTCGGCGCGAAACCGACCAGTACGCTTCCCGAGCCGACCGGGCCAGCGCGGCACCAGCTGCTCAAGCGGATGGACGGTGACGAACCGGCTCGCTGGGTCGGCCTCCACGCCGCGCCCCGCTCGATCCGGTCGGTGCCGGGGACGGATCTCGCCGCGTTCCGGGTCGAGATCGAGGTCAGTGACAAGACGCTGGGCTCGGTGTGGTCGCTCCGGCCGCGACCGTTTGGCGCTCCCGGCCGGGACGAGACGCGGCTCCTCGCGGCGGCCGCGGACCAGGTCGGGCAGGCACTCGAGCGAGACCGGCTCCGTCGTGATGCGACGAGCGTGGAGATTGCCCGCCAGAGCGAGGCGCTCAAGAGTGCGCTGCTCGATTCAGTGTCGCACGATCTGCGGACCCCGATCGCGACCATCCGGGCCGCCGCGGGAAGCCTGGCGAAGGACGGCGCCGAACACGCCCCGGTCATCGAGGCGATCGATCGCCAGGCGGTGCACCTCGATCGACTCGTCACGAACCTGTTGGACATGAGCCGGATCGAGGCGGGCGAGCTCCGGCCGGAGCTGCACCCGGTCCTGCTCGACGACGCGGTCGCCGACGCCGTCGACCGGCTGCGCAGCTCGCTGACCGGCCGGGACCTCCGGGTTGATGTGCCGATCGACCTGCCACCGGTCCTGGTCGATGAGGTCTATCTGGATGCGATTGTGTCGAACCTTCTCGACAACGCCCGCAAGTACAGCCCGGACGGCGCGCCGATCCGGGTCAGCGCCTGCCGACCCGCCGTCGACGGACCAGTGCGCCTGGTCGTGGAGGACGGCGGGCCGGGGGTGCCCGATGCCGCTCTTGCGCGGATATTCGAGAAGTTCTACCGAGCGGTACCCGCCGCGGGGGGTTCCCGCCGCGGCAGCGGCATCGGTCTCGCGATCGTTCGCGGTCTCACCGAGTCGATGGGCGGAGCCGTATCCGCCGAGCGGTCCAGGCTTGGTGGGCTCGCAGTGACGCTCGACCTTCCGGCGACGGCGCCGGCAGCCCCACCGTGACAACGCAGGCTGAGGCGGCGCGTCTGCTCCTGGTGGAGGACGACGTCGATCTCCGTGCGTCGATCGCGGCGTCGCTGGTCGCCCGTGGGTACCAGGTCCGCGAGGCCGGCACGGCAGGTGAGGGGCTATCCGCCTGGGCGGCGAACCGGCCCGACCTTGTTCTGCTCGACCTGGGGTTGCCCGACGAGGACGGGCTCGTCGTGATTGCCCGGATGCGCCGCGAGGCGACGACCCCGATCCTGATCCTCTCCGCCCGGCACCAGGAGCATGACCGCGTTGAAGCCCTCGACCTTGGCGCCGACGACTACCTGACCAAGCCCTTCGGTGTCACCGAGCTTCTGGCGCGGGTCCGCGCTCTGCTCCGGCGGGCGGCGGGGCCGAGCGCCGACCAGGCCGGCCGGGTGGCGATTGGCTCGCTCGTCCTGGACGTGGCACGGCACGCGGTCACGATTGGCGGCGTTCGGGTGGATCTGACGCCGCGCGAGTTCGAGGTGCTCAAGGTCCTCGTCGCGCACGCCGGGCGTCTCGTAACGCATGGGCGGTTGCTCCGGGCCGTCTGGGGCACCGCGTACAGCGAAGAATCGCACTACGCGCACGTGTACGTCAGCCAGATCCGGCGAAAGCTGGCCGCCGCCGACCCGACCGGATCGGCCCGCGGGCTGATCGTCGCGGAGCCCGGCGTGGGCTACCGGATCGCCGAACCGGATGCCGACCGGGACGGATAAAACCGGGTCCCTGAGTTCGGTATCCTCCGCGCCAAGGAGGGAGCTGTGTACGACGTCCTCAAGTACATCCATATCCTGGCGGCGATGGTCTGGGTGGGCGGTGCGTTCACCCTCCAGATCTACGCCATCTACGTGGCACGCTCTGGCGAGCCCGACGCGATGGCTCGATTCGGTCGAGACGTCGCCGTCGTCGGCGGTCGCGTGTTCCCGGTCGCCTCGATCATCCTGCTGATCGCGGGTGTGGCGATGGTGTTCCAGCGCTGGGACTTCAGCCAGGCCTGGATCTCGATCTCGCTCGCGCTATGGATCGCCTCGCTGCTCGCCGGCGTGCTGTACATCGGGCCGCGATCGGGCAAGGTCGGGGAGCTGTTTGCGAACGAGGGCCCGACG
Source organism: Candidatus Limnocylindrales bacterium (assembly GCA_046712485.1). GTDB lineage: Bacteria > Chloroflexota > Limnocylindria > Limnocylindrales > CSP1-4 > SPCO01. The sequence continues at coordinate 205 of JBKKCW010000080.1, read as the reverse complement.
TCGGCGGCCGGTCGAACCCTCATGAACCAGGTCTTCCTGGTGTCGCGGCTCGAGCTCGTCAGCTTCGCGGTGATCGTCTATCTCATGGTCTTCAAGCCGGGCGTGGCCTGACCGATCGATCCGGGACGGCTATGCCGGGAGCGCGGCTTCTGCCGGCTCGTCCGGATCCCCTTCGATCGTCACTCGCGGGATCCAGTCGAGGAAC
>JBKKCW010000079.1:0-4840 GCA_046712485.1 Candidatus Limnocylindrales bacterium | reverse complement strand
TCCGGACCGGATGCGCGAGAACATCGAGCGGGGCCTCGGTCTGCACGCGTCGTCGCGCGTGCTCAGTGTGCTGCTCGAGAGCGGTCTCCCACGTGAGGAGGCCTATGCCATCGTGCAGCGGGCGGCGTTACGCGCCGCCGACGAGCGAGTGCCCTTGCGCGAGCTGCTGGCGGTCGACGCCACGGTTGCCCAGCGCGTCCCGCTGGCGAGGCTCGACACGTGCTTCGACGATGCGGCGTTCCTGACCCACGCGTCGGCGATCCTCGCCCGGCTGGATCGTCTCGACAGCGGTACGCGCGAACCGGCGGCGCCGGCCAAGGTCACGGCCGATGCTGGCTGAATCGTACCTGCGGTCGGGGAAAGTCCGCGACCTCTTTCGGCTGAGCCACGGCCGGGTGATCCTCCTCGCATCTGACCGGATCAGCGCGTTCGATGTCGTCCTGCCGTCGCTGATTCCCGACAAGGGCCGGGTCCTGACCGCTCTCTCCCGGTTCTGGTTCAACGAGACCCGATCCATCATCCGGAACCACCTGCTCGCCACCGCCCCTGAGGTCCTCGAGGGGCGGCTCCAGGCTGAGATCCAGGTTGCGGGACACGACCCGGTGGACCTTGGGCCGCTCAATGAGCTGCGCGGGCGGATCATGATCTGCCGCGCCGCTCGCGTTCTCCCCATCGAAGCGGTTGCGCGCGGATATCTCGCGGGATCGGGCTGGAAGGAGTATCGCGATCGCGGGACGGTCTGCGGGATCCCTTTGCCGCCTGGGCTCCGCGAAAGCGACCCCCTGCCCGAGCCGATCTTCACCCCGGCCACGAAGGCCGAGCACGGAGACCACGACGCGAACATCACGTTCGACCAGATGGTCGAACACCTCGGGGCATCGCTTGGCGGCGCGACGGGGTTCAGCGGCGCGCTCGCAGAGGCAATCCGCGGTCGGACGCTCCAGCTCTACCGGTATGGGGCAGCTGTCGCTGCCAGTAGAGGTGTGATCCTCGCCGACACGAAGCTCGAGTTCGGCCTGCCGGCGTCCCCGGACGCCCGCACCAGACCCGAGCCGATCGAGTCCGGCCGGATGGTGGACGTGATGATCCTGGTCGACGAGGTCATGACGCCCGACTCGTCGCGGTTCTGGGATGCCGCGTCGTATGAGCCCGGCCGCGCCCAGGCTTCGTTCGACAAGCAGTTCGTTCGCGATTGGCTCGAGACGCAGCCATGGGACAAGACGGCGCCCGGGCCAGAGCTTCCCCCTGACGTCATCGAGGGCACGCGCGCTCGCTACATCGAGGCCTACGAGCGGATCACGGGCGCCAGCTTCACGCGGTATCTCGAGGAGGACGTGATCGCCGCATGACGAGCTTCCGGTTCGCCGTCAACGTCGCTCCCAAGCCGGGCATCCTCGATCCGGGAGGTCGCGCCGTCGAAGGCAGCCTCGGGCATCTTGGTATCGAGGGCGTGAGCGGCGTCCGAGTCGGCCGGCGGGTCGAGCTCACGGTCGATGCACCGGACGCCGCCGCCGGAAGGGCGGTGGCCGAGCGTCTCGCGAGCGATCTCCTGTCGAACCCGCTGATCGAGGCCTACGACGTCGAACTCCTGGGCGAGGCGTCTTCGACCGTCGGCGTGACGGCTGCCGGGGCAGGGGAGGGCTGACGTGCCCGTCCGGATCGGCGTCGTCGTCTTCCCGGGGAGCAACTGCGATCGCGACACGCTTCGAGCGCTCGATCTGGCGGGCGCCGATGCCGTTCCCCTGTGGCACGAGCAGGCGACGCTCGATGGCGTGGCGGCCATCGTCCTGCCCGGCGGCTTCGCGTATGGCGACTACGTGCGAGCGGGGGTGATCGCGCGGTTCAGCCCGATCATGCGGGTCGTCGCAGACTTCGCCGCCGCGGGCGGCCTCGTGCTGGGCATCTGCAACGGCTTCCAGATCCTTGCCGAGGCGGGCCTCGTGCCGGGTGCTCTTCTGCGCAATGCATCGCTCCGGTTCGCTGGTCGCGAGGTCGCAATCGCGCCGGAGCGGCTGGACACCGCGTTCACGACCGCCCTGTCGTCGTTCGACCCACTCCGTATGCCTGTCGCCCATGGTGAGGGCTGCTACTACGCCGACGACGAAACACTCGACGCGCTCGACCGCAACGGACAGGTCCTCTTCCGCTACGTCGATGCGGCGGGGCAGCCGGCGGGCCCGGACGACCCGGCCAACCCCAATGGCTCGCTCCGCGCGATTGCCGGCGTCCTGAACCGGGCCGGGAATGTGGCGGGCCTGATGCCCCACCCAGAACGTGCTGCCGAGACGGTTCTGGGTTCGGCCGACGGAATGGGGATCCTGCGCTCGCTCGTGGACAGCGCGGGACGGGCGGTCGCCACCGGTGGCGCGGTGGGAGCCGGTGCGCGATGACCGTGGCCGAGCGACCCGTGGAGCCGCTCCATCGCCGGCTCGGTGTCACGGACGAGGAGCTCGACGCCATCCGCGATCGGCTGGGCGGCCGCGAGCCGAACGATCTCGAGCTCGCCATGTTCAGCGTGATGTGGAGCGAGCACTGCTCGTACAAGAGCTCGAAGCCCCTCCTTCGAACACTGCCGACCGGGGGGAAGGACGTCGTCGCCGGACCCGGCGAGAACGCCGGGGTCATCTCGATCGGCGATGGACTCGCCGTCGCGTTCAAGATCGAGTCGCACAACCACCCGTCGGCGGTCGAGCCCTACCAGGGGGCGGCGACCGGGGTCGGCGGCATCCTCCGCGACATCTTCACCATGGGTGCCCGCCCGATCGCGCTGCTCGACGCCCTGCGCTTTGGCGACCCGGCGGAGGCGCGGACGAGGCATCTCGTCGATGGCGTCGTGCGCGGCGTCGGTGGTTACGGCAACTGCGTCGGCGTACCGACAGTCGGGGGCGAGCTCGTGTTCGATCCGAGCTACGCGGGCAATCCTCTCGTCAACGTGATGGCCATCGGTCTGCTCGAGGAGCGGCGGCTGACGCTTGCGGCGGCGCCAGGTCCCGGCAACCTTGTCGTGCTGTTCGGCTCGACGACCGGTCGTGACGGGATCGGCGGCGCATCCGTGCTCGCCAGCGCCACCTTCAGCCACGACGACCCGTCCAAGCGGCCGAGCGTGCAGGTCGGCGATCCGTTCGCGGAGAAGCTTCTGATCGAGGCATCGCTCGAGCTGATCGAGCGTGGGCTCGTCGAAGGGCTCCAGGATCTCGGCGCGGGTGGCATCACGTGCGCCACCTCGGAGACCGCGGACCGGGCGGGGACCGGGATCCTCGTGGATCTGGACGCCATCCCGCGACGGGAACCCGGCTTGGCGCCGTTCGAGGTGATGATCTCGGAATCGCAGGAGCGGATGTGTGCCGCCGTCCGACCCGAGCGGTGGCCGGAGGTCCGCGCGGCCTGCGAGCGCTGGGGTCTGCCCGTGGCGATCATCGGGCGGGTCACGGCGGACGGCGACATCACGGTCGTCGAAGGCGGAATCGACGCGAACGGCCAGCCTGGCCCGGGCGCACAGGAGCTCGCCCGGATCCCCGCCAGCGCCCTCACGAGCAACGCCGTCGTCCACGACCGTGTGGCGCTTGCCCCCACCCATCGACGGGATGCGCCCGCGCCCGGCGCACCCGCGACGGTCAGCGACAACCTCCCCGAGCGAGGGATGGACCCAGGCGCCGTCCTCCTCGCGCTCGTCGGGTCGGCCAATCTCTCGTCCCGACGGATCGTCTTCGAGCAGTACGACTCGACCGTTGGCGCGGACACGGTCGTGGGGCCAGGTCATGGGGCCGCCGTCCTGCGCGTCAAGGGCACGCACAAGGCGCTGGTCGCCACGACGGATGGCAACCACGCGGTCGGCCTGCTCGATCCGTGGCTGGGCGCCGCCCTGTCCGTCGCAGAGGCCACGCGCAATGTCTCGATCACCGGCGCCCGACCGCTCGGCGTCACGAACTGCCTCAACTACGGCGATCCGACCCGGCCGGAGGCCTTCTGGCAGCTCCAGGAGGGCGTCCGTGGCCTGGGTGACGCCTGCCGTGCGCTCGGCCTGCCCGTGACCGGCGGCAACGTGTCGCTCTACAACGAGTCGCCGGCTGGCGCCATCGCTCCGACTCCCGAGATCGGCGTGGTCGGTCTGCTCGAGGACATGGCGACGCTCGTCGGGCCGGCGTTCCGGCGCGAAGGCGATGCCATCGTCCTCGTCGGCGATGCCACGCCCGGGCTGGCCGGCTCTGCCTACGCGGAGCTGGCCGGAACCGCGCTCGAGGACGGGCCGCCGGGTCTCGATCTCGAGCGCGAGGCTGCCCTCCAGGCCTTCGTCCGCGAGGCGATCGCCCGAGGGCTCGTCGTCTCCGCCCAGGACGTCTCGGGCGGCGGGCTCGCCGTGGCACTTGCCGAGTGCTCGATGTGGGGCGGGGTTGGCGCCAAGGTCCGGATCGCGCTCGTTGCGTCGCCGGCGGTCGCCCTGTTCGGCGAGGCGCCGTCGCGGATCGTCGTCAGCTGCGACCCGGGCCACGCGCCCGCCCTCGAGCTCCTCGCCCGCCAGTTCGGCCTTCCGGTCGAGACGATCGGCCGGGTCGAAGGGGACTCGCTGGTGATCGAATCGACGGGGGCAGGTCCCATGGGTGCGGCCGAGGAACGCGGGAGTCGTGTCGCCGACGCTCTGGAGGTTCCATTGGCCCATCTCCGTCATGCGTGGGACCACGGGCTCCCACGCGCGCTCGGCTGGGAGGGCTGACCGATGTGCGGCGTCTTCGGGGCGGTGCTCCCTGGTGGCGAAGCGACCGACGCCGCATCCCTTGCCGCGCTCGGGCTCTTCGCGCTCCAGCATCGCGGCCAGGAGTCGGCCGGGCTGGCTGTCAGCGAT
>JBKKCW010000078.1:0-13980 GCA_046712485.1 Candidatus Limnocylindrales bacterium | reverse complement strand
GGCGGGCAGGACGCACGCAGCGCGGATCTGCGTGCCGCCCAGGTCGAGCGCCAGGACGCTCGGCGGTGCCGACGATGCCCGGCCCGCGCCGGCCGATCGCTCAGGTCGTACTCGCAGGTTCATGGTCCCTTCGACGGAACGACCCCCGCCGGAGGCCCGGGGGGGTCGTCACGATCAGTTCGGGGCGCTCCGCGCCCGGTGGTGCGGCTGAGGGGGTGGGCGCCGAAGGTGGCGCCAGCCGCGACGGGTCGGGAATCCGGCCCGATCGGCCCGGATGCAGGCGCGTCGCGCCGCGTCAGCCGCCGATCTTGAAGACCTTGTTGCCGCACTTGGGGCAGGTGCCCTGGATCGCGGCCTTGCCGTTCTTCATCGTGATCTTCTGGGGGTTCTTCACCTCCACCTTCATCTTGTCCTTGACGCAATACGCTTCGGCCATGCTTGGGCGCCTCCTCTGTCTCGCGGCGCACGGGTCCGTCCCGCGTCGCTTATGACGAGCCTTGCCAGAGCGACGGACGCCATCGATCGGCGCCCGCGCGGTCACGTTGACGGTCCATTGCCGCCAGAATTCTGATCGATTCGAGCCCGGTCTCGACGCAGTTGGACTCTGCGCGCTCCTTGGCGGAGCCGGACACGAACTCGCCGGTGGTGCGCTGCGCGAACACGCCGCAGACGACGCCCGCACGACACCGCGCGAGGCCCGCGAGGATCAGCAGCGCCGAGGCCTCCATCTCGAAGTTCAGCACGCGCTGGCGTGCGAGCTCCTGGGCGAGGTCAGGGTATCGGATGGGCAATTGTGGGATCGGGCGGCCCTGGGCGCCGAAGAACCCGGGCGCCGTTGCCGTGATGCCGACGTGGGCGCGCACGCCCACCTGCGCTGCGGCCTCGATCAGCGCGAACACCGCCTCGGGATCGGCGACGGCCGGGTAGCCGTCGTGCACGAAGTAGCTGGTGGTCGATTCGAGGCGGACCGCCCCGGTCGAGATGATGACGTCACCCAGCGCGATCTCCGGCTGGAGCGCGCCGCACGACCCGACGCGGATGAACGTGGGTCGCTCCGTGATCGCGAGGATCTCGGCGACGACGATCTCGACGTTGTCCGTGCCGATGCCGGTCGACACGACCGATACCCGCTGGCCCCGGTACTGCCCGGTGATCGTGGCGAACTCCCGGTGTTGGCGCTCCAGCTCGATGGAGTCGAAGCGCGTGCCGATGCGGGCGGTTCGGTCGGGGTCACCGGGGAGGAGGATGTACTCGGCCAGTTCACCTGGACCGAGACCGATGTGGTACTGCCGTTCTCCGGACGGGATCGCGATCCTGCGATCCAACGGGGTTTCGACGCGGTTGTCCGCGTTCGGCAAGCCCAATTCCTCGCTCAGGTTGCTGCTTCGCAAGCGCGAAACTCGGCCGAGGATAGCCCCGCGTTCTCACGAGCGTCAAGCTGAGTTGAGCGTGGTTTGTTCGTGCTCGGCTGCGTGTGGGACCGCTCGCGGGCCGGATGGCGCCCCGAAGGCGACCACGCGGGCGGCGATCCGCGCCTCCACGGCCCGTCGAGCGCGTGCCCGCCGACCCAGGGTGACGACAAGTGAGACGAGCGACAGACAGATCAGCATGGCCATGCCGGCCAGCCCCGCACCGATGTCAGCCGGGTCGTCAGCGAGCCAGGCGCGCTGGGCCGAGGGTGACGCGTCCGGGAGCACCGCTCCGCCGCCGCTGGGGAGGACACCGGCCACGGGAAGGATCGAGACCGGGCCAACCGCTACCGGATCCCCGGCGCGGACGATCCCGCCCGAGTCCTCGACGACGACAGCCAGGCCGTCTGAAACCAGCTCTACGCGACCCGTCGCGTTGATCGCGTCATCAGGCTCCAGGAGCGGCAGGACATCGAGAGCCGATCCGCGAAGGATCACGAGGCCGATCGACGTGCCATCGTCGAGCGTAAAACCGTCGGACCGTAGATCGACGACCAGACCCCCGACACGGATCGTCTGGCCTCGAACGGCCGCCAGCTCCACGAGGTCCGCGTCCACGGTGCTGGCCGGCGCCGAGCTCGTGCTCAGCGACGAGCCGAGCGGCCCCGTGCCAGGTCCGCCAGCCGGATTGCTCGTCGTGACGCGCGTCGTACCGCTCTCCGCCGTCGCGCCGAACTGGCGAACGTCATTCGGGCTTCGTGGTGTGATGGCGAAACGCTGGTCCGCTGCCGTCGGGTGGGCGCGCCGGACGATCCCGGTCACCCTGGCCATCCGACCCTCGGCGAGCGCTGTGCTGTCGATCCCGGCCCCCGGCTGGCCGACCACGACAACGCGTGTGCCGCCCACGAGGACCTCGGCCCGCCAGCGGTCACCGAGCTTTCGGACGTCGTCGATCCGGCCGCTGACGGTGACGAGCGTCCACTCGTGGGCGCCGCTCGGCGCGGCCCGCAGCGTCCTGGGTTCCGGTAGGCGGCCCGCACCCAGCACGGTCACGACCTCGGCCCGCAGGCGCGGCGCGCCGTAGGCAGTGCCGATCACGCCCGTGGCGTGCAGTCGCGTCCCGATCGCGGGGGCGCTCGTGCCATTCGGCAGCAGGACCTCGAGGGCACCCGACGCGTCCTGGACCACGATCCGTCGGCCCGTGCTGTCGAGCAGGGTCGCCGGCGTTGTGACGATCCCCTCGATCGCAACGGCCTGATCGGAACGGCTGACGGCGGTCGCGATGCGCACCGTGGTGAGGACCGGCAACACGCCGTCATCATCGCCGCCGGACGTCCCGTCATCGGTTTCGTCCGCGGCTGCGGAGTTCGTGCTGACGAGCGTGACATCGCCCGGATCGCGCAGGCAGATCCGGTAGCCATCGAGCGCCCCCTTCCTGGAGGCGCGCTGCCCGACCACGCCGGTGACGCGATACGTGGCACCGACGACGAAGGCGTCGGCCGAGATCAGGCTCGTTGCATCGGCGATGACCTTGATGGAGGCCGCACCGCTTCGTTCGAGGATGATCGTGAGATTGCCGCCCGAAGTCTTCCTCGGCTTGGCCGAGACCGTGCCGCTCGCCGACACGAGACGTCCCTCGATCGACTCGTCGAGACCGCCGGCGGACACGTCGATGGACTCGGGGACGGCCGCGGTTCCCACCGTCTGGACTCCGTCAGCCGCTGGCTTGATCTCGAGCTGTCCATATGGAGCGGCCAGCGTGCCGGTGACCAGCAACAGCGCGCCACGCGGGTAGCCTGGGCTGTGATTTGGCAGTCGGACCGCGATGCCGCCGCTCTGGTCGGCCACGGCGATCAGTGCCGACGTTCCGAGACGGCCGAGCTCCCCGATGACGGTCGCCTCGACCGTGACGCGCGTCCCAACCGGGAGCAGGCGGACCATGCCGATGCTCTGTGCCCCGCCCGATGGTGGCGTCGGTGGTGCGGTCGGGCCCGGGGTGGGCGTTGCGCCTGGCGGGGGCGTTGGGGTCGGCGTCGGGCTCGCGCCGGGCGTCGGCGTTGGAGTCGGCGTCGGGGCGGGCTCAGCCAGGACGAGCTCGCCGGTGAGCGTGGCGTGGACCCGATAGCCCGCGGCGCCGGTACCCGAGCTGTCCCGCTGGCCGAGTGGACCGGTCACGGTCGCGGTCATGCCCGCGCCGATGGCCTGACTGGCAACCGCGTCGGGCCCCACGACTGCACGTACCGCTCCCGAACCGTCGTCGATCGTGATCCCCAGTCCGTCGGCGAGCGTGTCGGGGGCGCCGTCGATGACACCGGTGATCGACACGCGCGCGCCTTCGAGGGCCTCAGCCGCGTCCCCGGTCGCGACGGAGATGGGCGACGGGAGGCTCGCCTGCGCTCCCCGGACGATCGCCGTCTCGGGAAGCTTGAGCGTGCGCTGCGAGAAGCGGCTCGCAAGCGTGCCCTCCAGGACGACTGACGTCCCGGCGGGCCACGTTGCCGCAGTCGCCGCATCGAGATAGATCGCGATCCCGCCGGTTTCGTCCTGCACGAACCCACCACGACCCGACTCGAGGCTCCCGAGCGCCGTCGTCAGCACGCCCTGCACCGTCACTCTCGCGCCGTCCGGCAAGGCTCGCGCGGTCGCGATCGAAACGGCTGAGACTGGCGTGGGCGTTGGCACCGGCGTCGGCGCTGGGGTCGGCGTCGGTGCTGGCGTGGGGGTTGGCACCGGCGTCGGCGTCGGGGTTGGTGGGGGCGTCGGGGTTGGTGGGGGCGTGGGCGCCGGCGTGGGGGCCGGCGTGGGAGCCGGCGTGGGCGTGGGCACTGGTGTCGAACCCGGCGTAGGCGTTGCGGCCGGCGTAGGTGTTTCGGCCGGCGTAGGTGTTGCGGTCGGCGTAGGGGTCCCGCTTGGAACCGGTGGCGCGGCGAGAGCCTGGGGCGAGGGCGTGCCTTGGAGGAACCAATCAGCGACGTTATTGTTCGTGTCCGCTCCGTTGCCGGCGGCGCCGCCGGGCCGGCGTTCCAGGCTCGAGCTCGCCGGCGGCGCCGGTGCGACCGTCCCTTCGACGAACCCGTTCGCGGCGTCGCCCCAACCAACCGAGTCGACGACGGATCCGCCGATGATCCGTAGCGCCAATGCGCCGCCAGTCGCTGCAAAGCCCCCCGAATACAGGGCGTCCGCGAGCGTGGCGAAGCCACCAACCGAGTTCGCGACGAGCAGGCGTCGGCCGGGTGGAAGCACGGTCGACCCGTCCCACGCGGCCTTCCGCGTGATCGTGGAGCCCGAGGACGTGGAGTAGACGAGCTCGTGGCCGGCAAGGTCGATCGCCGCGGACCCCTGGTTCGCGATCTCGACGAACTCATCGGATGCCGATGCGCCGCCCGTCTGGACTTCCGAGAGCACGAGCGTCGATGGCGGCCATGCGACGGCGGCCGCGAGGATGGCAGGGCCCGCCGATCCCGCAGGCGCGATGAGCAGAGCGACGATGAGTGCAGCCAATCCCGCACGCCGGGCACGATCCATCGGTGGTCTCCCACAGGGGCGGGCTTTCAGCGGGCGGGCCACGGTTATAGCGCAGAGCGCTTCACCCGCGCTTAGCTGCCACCAATCAGGGGAACGGATGGCCCCCTTCGGTGCCGTTCGACTACGATGCGCTCCACGATCCGAGCCCCTTCACAGGAGACACCGTGGCCCGCGCCAAACGAACCTCGTCCGAACGCGCCGCGGCGCGCCGCCGTTACCGAGCCGCCACCGAGTCTGAGGTGTTCGACGCCGACGATTCGATCGCCGACGAGAACCGCGAGCGCACGGCGCCGGCGCAGTCGACCACGACTGGCAGCGGTCGGATGGGCATCCTCGCCGCGCTCCGCGCCTCGATCCACCCGCTGAATGTCCGCGAGGACCTGGCGGCGCTCCCGTCGCTGATCACCCACAAGGCGATGTGGATCCCGGTGCTGGTCACCGTGGCAAGCACCGTGGCGGTCATCGCCACCGGGGGCAGGGACGCGCTGACGGGCATCCTGTTCGCGTACTTCGTCCAGACGCCAGCGATCGGTGGCGTCTTCCTGGCCGGGTTCCTCGCGCCGCGCGCAAGCTGGCTGCTGGGGGCGATCGTGGGCCTCGTGGCGGCCGCCGGCTATGTGGCAGTTCTGAGCATCGTCCCGAACGCGCTCAGCCCGGCGCCGGGTGCCGCGAGCCTGGCGAGCGTGGCCATCTCGGCCTTCCTCCTGTCACCCGTGATGGGCGCGCTGTTCGCATCCGCCGCGGCCTGGTACAAGCGCTTCCTGAGTCTCACGAACCCCAATCGGGGCCGGCGCAGCCAGCCACCGAAGAAGGGTGTCGGGAATGGCCGATCGCGGGCGACAACCAGTCAGAAACCAACCGCGAAGGCGCCCGCCCGCCGCTAACCGAGGCGCCGCATCCCGGCGTGACCGAGCTGGCGGATGCCGGCGGGCTGGTCCGGACCTCCGGCTGGGGCGGCCACCTCGGGGAGTGCCCTGACCTGCCGCGCGACCACGTTGACCACCTCGCCCTCGCGCTGGAGGTCGCCATCGACGAGGAGCAGCGCATGGCGGCGGACCACGCTCCGTAGCCGGGCCCAGGTGTCCGGCCAGAGTGTGACGTTGACCATCCCCGTCTCGTCCTCGAGCGCGAGGAAGACAGTCCCTTTGGCCGTCATCGGATGCTGGCGGGTCACCACCAGCCCGCCGATCCGGATCCGGCCCGATCGCCGTTCTGAGAGCGAGGCATTGGTCACCGCACCGAGCCGGTCCAGGGCCGGCCGGAACAACGTCACGACCTGCCGCCTGGCATCGAGGCCGATGACCGCGTACGAATCCCCGATCCGTTCCGATTCGGTCAGCTCGGGGAGGGCCGGCGCGTCCGTGGGCGGCAGACGCAGGTCCATGGGTCGCCCGGCCGCTGCCGATCGCCGACCCGCGGCCCGCGCCGAGCCCCGGATCGCCCGACCGTCGACCCGGCCGCGTGACGCCCCGGTCACCTCCCGGAGCTGCCACAACAGCTCACGCCGCGGCCGACCGAGCGAATCCAGCCCACCGGGCCGAATGAGCCGCTCCAGGACCTCTTCGGGCAACCCGGTCCGCTCGACCACCTCGACCAGGCTCGTGTACGGGCCGCGTGCCAGTTCGCGGTCGAGCAGCTCCTCGTGCTGCTCGCCGATCCCCTTGACCAGGCCCAGCCCCAGACGCACACCCCAACCCGTGGCGCTGTCGGGGATCCAGCGTTCGCGGGCCGCGGCCGATGGGTTGACGCAGGCCGGCGAGCGGACCGGCCGCGCCCGTTCGGTGACCCCACTCCCGTCGGGAAGCGGATCGCCCGGGTCGTCGTCGTGCGACCCGTCGTCGCCCGCGGCGCCGGCCAGGGCCCAGCCGGGCTGGCCCGCCCACTCGGTGGTGGTCTTGTACGTGGACGCGTTGATGTCGACCGGCAGGACGGTCACGCCGTGGCGCTTGGCGTCGTTGACGAGCACCTCTACCGGGTAGAAGCCCATGGGCTGCGCGTTGATCAGCCCCACGAGGAACTGAGCGGGGTAGAAGAGCTTGAGGAACGAGGATTCATAGGCGGTCCGGGCAAAGGCTGCCGCGTGCGACTTGGCAAAGCCGAACGACGCGAAGGCGGAGACCTGACGGAACAACTCCTCGGCCATCTCGTCGGTCATGCCCGGCTGGCGCAGGCAGCCATCCACGAACTGGCGGTGGAGCTTCTCCATCTCGCGGCTCGAGCGCCAGGTCCCCATGGCCCGGCGGAACCCATCCGATTCGGATGGCGTGAACCCGGCGACCTCGATCGCGATCCGCATGACCTGCTCCTGGTAGAGGATCACGCCCATCGAATCCTTGAGCACGGGCTCGAGGCTCGGGTGGAGATAGGTCACGGGCTCGAGGCCCTGCTTGCGGCGCAGGAACGGGTGGACGGCGTTGCCCTGGATCGGGCCGGGGCGGATGATCGCGACCTCGACCACAAGGTCGTCGAGGCTCTGCGGTCGCGACTTGGGGAGCGTCTGCATCTGGGCCCGGCTCTCGACCTGGAAGACGCCGACCGTGTCCGCCGCCCCCAGCATCGCGAAGATCTCGGGGATGTCCTCGGGCAGCCGGTCGAGGTCGATGCAGACCGCGCAGTCGTGCTCGATCAGCTTGAGCGTCTCGTCCATCGCCGCGAGCATCCCCAGACCGAGCAGGTCGAGCTTGATCAGCTTGAGCGTCTCGACGTCGCGCTTGTCGAACTGGACCACGACCCGGTCCGGCATCGTCGCGCGCTCCAGCGGCGCGATGTCGATCAGCGGCGCCCCGGTCACCAGCATCCCGCCCGAATGGATCGAGAGGTGCCGCGGAAAGCCGTCGATCCGGGCGCAGAACTCGAGCCAGCGCTCCCAGTCGGACAGCCCCACCGTCGAGCCGCCGCGCGGTTGGGGTGGCGGTTCCGGCTCGTACCGGGCGACCGAGGAATGGGCGGCTTGGGCGTGCTGGCCCGCGCGCGGTCCCGGCGGGTCCCACCGGCTCGGTCGGCCAAGCCGATCCGTGACCCGTCCCTCGGTTGCCCGGGGCGGTGGCTCGAGCTGGCTGCTTTCCGGGCCCACCCGCCGACCCTCGATCAGCGGCGGCGGGAGGAGTCGCTCACGATCGGCGTCGTAGCCCGTCCCGCGACCGGCCCGCAGCCAGGCGACGCTCGCCGGCGTGTCGCCCGGCCCACCCTCGTCGTCGTGACGGCTCCCCGGTCGGATCGAGGGCGGCGACTCCGGAGCCCCATCCCACATCCCCGAATCGCGGTGACGGTCGGTTGGTGCCACGCTGCCGCTCCACGTATCGCCAATACCGTTTGATTCGGGGGTAGTGGGGTCATGGAGAGCCCCCTCAGGCGGGCCGGGGTATGGATTCGTGCTTTGCCACGCTTGGAGGGACTCCGCACGGGGCTCCACCGGGCTATTCGAGGCATCCTGGTCCTCCTCCAACGCGGGATGCATCGGTATCAGCGATGTATCGATCTCTTGGCTGGGTCCCGGCGAGGCCGCTGAGCCCCAGCCCGCCGCGCCGCTAGCTTCCGAGCTGCCCGCTGCCTCCTGCCCGGCGGATCTCTCCTGATCGCGCAGCCACTCGAACGGTCGCGGTGCGTTCGGGTCTTCCGGCTTCGGCGGCTGGCGCCAGGGTGGCACCTTCCCGACGAGCGGTATCCGTGTATTCAGCTGACCCATGCCGTCGACGAGACCGAGCGCCTCGGCCGCCTCGGCCGCGCGCGTGCGCAGCGATTCCTCGGCCGGCAGTCCCTCGCCCGGTCGGCGGAAGAACTCGGCGAACCCGCCGTCGGCCTCGAGGTCGCGCCGGACCATCACGCTGTCATACGTCTCGAGCGCCTTCGCCACCCGATCGACGAGCGGTCGCGGGAAACCCAGCGCATAGCCCACCTCGCGCACCGCCGAACGCGCCCGGTACGTGACGAGATTGCAGACCATCCCGGTGTGCTCCTGGCCGTAGCGTTCGTAGACGTACTGGATGACCTCCTCGCGCCGCTCCGAGCTGAAGTCGATGTCGACGTCCGGGTAGGTCGTTCGGCCAGGATTGATGAACCGCTCGAACAGGAGGTTGTGGGCGATCGGCTCGACCCGGCTGATCCCGAGGGTGTACGACACGATCGAGCTCGTCGCGCTGCCCCGCCCCTGGGCCGGGATCCCCTGCTCCTTCGCAAACCGCATCAGGTCCCAGCAGATGAGGAAGAACTCGGCGAGACCGGCTCGTTCGATGACCTCGAGCTCGTGGGCGAGTCGCTTGACGACCGCGGAGGTCAGCGGGTGGTAGCGCTTCCGGGCGCCAGCCCAGCACAGCTCCGACAGGTACGAGAATGGCGTCTCCCCGTTTGGCACCGGGAAACCGGGGAAGCGGTACTGCTCGAAGCCGAGATCGATCTGACACGACGCGGCGAGCTCGGCGGCGGTTGCCACTCCCTCGCGCCAGGCACGGGCGGTCCGTGGGTCGGCCGTCGCAAACGCCCGATCGCCCAGCGGAAGGGCAAGCATCTCCGCCCCGGATTTGAGGTACGACTCGCCGTCGAGACGTCGGAGGTCACCCAGATCGTCGAGCGTCCGCCCATGACGGATGGCGGTCAGGACGTCGGCCAGCTCACGATCCTCGGGCCTGGCGTAGTGGACGTCGTTGGTGGCGACGACCGGGAGGCCCAGCGACTCGGCCAGACCGGCCGATTCCGACACGAGCCAGTCGTCGTCGGGAAGCAGGTGATGCGACAGTTCGATGAAGAAGCCGGCGCTCGCCGGGTCGTCGCCGTGCCCGAACAGCTCGGCATAGCGTTCCGCCACCTCTCGTGCGCCGGGCCGATCACCGGCGCGGAGCCGTCGGGCCAACTCGCCATCACCGCAACCGGACAGGCAAACCAGGCCGTCCGTGTGTTCGGCGAGCAGCGCCTGGCTGAAGCGGGGAACGCCCTTGGTCCCGGCCAGGTTGGCACGCGAGATGAGCCGGCAGAGGCTCCGCCACCCAACCTGCGAACGCGCGAGCAGGACGAGGTGCGGTCCACGGGTCCGTTCACGGATCCCTCGCAGGTCCTCTTTCACCGGATCGCGGTGCCCGGGCAGCAGTGTCCGCGACTGTCGTGGCCGGGCGGGCAATCCTTCGCTGACGATCGGATCAGGTCCGCCTTTTGCCGCGGCCCGGGCAGCCTTGGTTCCCCGCCGGCGGGACCGGCGCCGCGCGACCACGATCCCGTCGGGATCCGGGACCAGCGGATCGAGCAATTCGATCTCGAGACCGACGACCGGATGGAGGCCGGCTTCCTCGGCGGCGCTCACGAACCGGACGGCTCCGTAGAGCCCGGCATGGTCCGTGACCGCGAGCCCGGTCAATCCCAGCTCGACCGCTCGTTCGACGAGGTCGTCCGACGGGGATGCCCCGTCGAGGAAGGAGAAGTTGGTGTGGCAGTGGAGTTCGGCGTACGGGATGTGGGCCACGGCTGGCTCCGCTCGAGGCGGTGTTTCAGGCTGGTCATCATAGAACAAATGTTCTATGATTGTCGATGAAACAAGACCCGCCAGGCCGGCGTCTCATGCGCATGTATGCACCGAGCACCAGGTCGTCACCTCCGCCCTCCGGGTTGCGGGGATGGTTGGCCTGGCGATGCTGCTGATCCTGAGCATCCTCCCGGCCGTACTCGAAGCACAGGCCGGTCGCAACTAACGCACCACACACCGTCTCCGCGCCTGGGGGCTCGGGACGACCCGTCGGATGGGCTCGTGAGCGGCTCATCTGACCGCAGGACCCCGTCGCATTGGGGGCGACGGGGTCCTGCCACGTCCGGGGCTCAGTCGCGCGGTCGAGCCGTTATGGAGCCGGGCGGGATCGCACTCGGGTGGATCGCGCCCCGAAGGCTACGATGTTCCGGTGACTGGCAACCGTCCCCGTAACTCGCCGACGGACCGACGTGAGAACCTGCGACCACTCGGCATGCTGGCGGCGGGGATCCTTCTTGGGGCCTGCAACCAGACGACCACGCCGCCTTCGATGACCGGGGCACCCACATCTGCCCCTACCGCGGTGGCGTCGGGGGCCACCAGTGTGGCGCCGGCGGCTGGTCAGACCGACACCGATTGGGGCCGGATCTGGGACGAGCTGCCGGAACCCTTCCCGGTCTTTCCGGGCGCCACAGTCGCCGATGAGACGGCACCGGATCCGGTGTCGGCGACGCTCGTCCTCGACGGGGCCGAGCCCCGCGCGGTGGCCTCCTGGATGCAGGCCGAGCTCGAGCGAGCCGCCTATCGGACCGAGGCGCTCAACGGCCCCTTTGAAGACGGCCGTTACATCCTCGACCTGCAGGGTCCCGCCGACTGCCGTATCGAGGTGGCCGCGGGTCCGCTCGGCGGCCTGACGTCTGTGACCATCAGGTACGGGGCAGCCTGCCCGAGTCCCTGACACCGACCCGTGCAGGAATCGCAAGGTCGTGGTGCGGCTGCGCAACGCATTGGCGGCAGCTGCGGGCTATGCTGGAGAGGAGCCGGTTGGGGCTCCGGTCCGAAGCCGAGCTTGGGGGTTTGTGATCGTGCAGACGGCGCAACCGCGAGACGTGGCAGCACTCGTGCTTGTCGTGGGCCTGTTCCTCATTCTCTTCGTCGTCACGGTGCTGGTCGGCGCCCCGGTCCGTTAGCGGACAAACGTTCGACCGGTCGTCAGCGCGCGTTCCTTTCTCGAATACCAGCGTGGTGACTGCGCGTGAACCGCTCGGCCCACACTTGGGTCGCTCGGACCCTGTTTTGGCAGAGAAGCGTGCTCAGTGGGCCGCTGTCATGAGGCGAAGAGGGCCGATTCGAGGGTCACGGCTTCACAGCGAGTCTGTAGGCGACTAAACGAGAAGGGCGGCTCGCCCGGCCGCTCGACAGCGCGGTGGTGCGCCGCCCGCTCGCAGGGCGACCGCGTGGAACACCGCCCGAATGGCGGGCCTTGGTGCGCCGTCGTTGCCGCCCGGCTAGTCGTACAGGCGTTCGAGGTGCCATGAGCCGTCGATCCGATCGAGGTAGACGAGCGCGAGCCACCGTTCTCCGGCGACCTTGAAGTAGTCACGCGCGATCGGGTCGCGCCACCAGGCTTCCTCGACGCGCCAGCGATTGCAGACTTCGACGGCTTCGCGGCGGCCGTTCCAGCGGATCGCCACCAGCGCCCCGTCCTCGCCCAACTCTGCCTCGATCGCTGGGTGCTCGCGCAGCAGACGGGTCACGGTGCCACGCCCCCATCACCCGCGAGGACGGGCCGCCATCGCCAGCGGCCCTCTGGCAGGGGCGCCTCTGGATCGTCGATTTCCACCCGGCGGACCCGGTCCTCGCCAAACGTCAGCGCCAGGCGAGCGAGCTGCCACTCGAGCCGTGCGCCACGAGCCGCCTGCGGCGTGAACAGCAACAGCTGTTGACCGACCGCCGGAGCGGTGCCGTCCAGCTCCAGGGCCAGGCGGGCGACCGCGGCCGGAGGTGGCGTACGTTCCAGTCGGGCGAATAGCAACCGCTCGATTGCCTCGGCGTCGGCGGTCGGTTCGGGGAAGCGCTGCTCCACGTCCAGCCCGGCCGAGGTCCCCGCCCGGGCAAAGGCGAGATCGAGCTCGAGATGGAGCCGTGCCCTGGCGGCCGCCAGCCCACGCGCCGTCAGCTGCTCGGTCAGAGCCGAGGCAATTCGGTGGAGAACGAAGCGGAGCGGCTCGAGATCCTCCGCGGCGGGTTCGATCGGGAGCGCCAGGGCCAGTCGCTCCGGCGTACGACGCGGGCGAAACGGCTCGAGCTCCTCGCCCCGCGCCCGGGCATGGATCCGAACGCCTTCCTCGCCAAACCGGGCGATCAATGCAGACTGCGGGAGCTCGGCGATGGCCCCCATCTGACGCAGGCCGAAGCGGACGAGCCTGGCCCGAACGTCCGGGTCGGAGGTCAGCAGCTTCGAGGGGTATGGGGCGAGGAAGACGGCCTCCCCGTCGCGAGGAACGACGATCGGCGAGGAGGGCCGGGCATGGATGGCGGCGATCGTGGCCGCGAACCTGGTCCCGGCAATCCCGGCCCGGATCCCGCCGGTGGCGCCGGCACGATCGGTGGCGCCGGCACGCCCCGCGCCGAGCGAGCCCGCCAGCGCCGCGGTCAACCGGTCGATCAGGACCGGTTCGGCGCCCCACAGAGGCTCGAGGCCATCCACCTGAACCTCGAACAGCCCGAAGGCCGCGTCGCCCGGATCGATGCTCCCGGCGATCCCGGGGCTGAACGCCGCCAGCGCCTCGAAGGCCGCCTCCATGTTCGCCCGATCGGCATCGGGGTCCGGGTCGAGGAAAGTGGCTTCAGGAACGAGCCGATGGGCGCTCCCGAGCGGCATCCCCCGTCGAATGCCCAGTGCCCGTGCCTCCGGGTCGGCGTCCAGGACCGTGCCCGGATCCCACGGCCGGCCGCCCAGGATGAGTGGGCCGGGCGGGAAGGGCTCGGAGGCTCGCGCCCTGGCGAGCTCGAGGGGGAGGTGTGGCCGGTAGAGATGAAGCAGTCGCATCGCGCTGTACCCGTTCGGGATGGATCGCGGGGGCTTGATCGATGAGGAGCCCGTCCCGGCGGAGGCAGGCATCGCGCTCGCCGCCGTCGGCGTAGAGGATCCGGAGCGTCGCCCGCCGCCCCGGTGGGCCGTAGCGGTTCCGGGCGACAAGTGCCTCCGTCCGCTGGCCGACGATGTCGCGCCCGAGGCGGATCCACGACCGGCGGGCCAGCTCCAGCCGGAGGCTGGTGGATTCGGCCACGGCACCGGCCAGGGGACCGGTGAGACCCGGTGGTTCGAGCACGATGAGCAGCGTCTCCGCTCGTCGGGCCAGGGCGGCCAATCGACTCAGCCGATCGGCGACGGCGGACGGTCGATCCTTGCTCGAGACACGGCCGCCGGGCAGGTCAAGGACCAGCAGGTCCACCGAGCGCCCGGCGAGGAGCATCCCGCCGATTGCCAGCCCTTCGTCGAGTGTCTCGGGCGTGACGACCACCAGCCATTTGAGCCGAATGCCCCGGGCAACGGCCTCCACCGGGTCGAAGCTCCGGGCCAGGTCCACCCAG
>JBKKCW010000077.1:0-9883 GCA_046712485.1 Candidatus Limnocylindrales bacterium | reverse complement strand
GTTCGAGTCGGTCGAGGTGCTCCGCCCGATGAGCTGGCTGCGGCGCGACTCGAACGGCGGCGATCAGTCGAACCGCGACGGCTAGGGCGATCCGGCCCACGACAAGCTGACGAGAAGCGGCGGGCCCTGGGCCCGCCGCATGTATGTTGTCGTCAGCGGCCGGGCCGCGATCGACGCGCCGCCCGGAGGAGCGCCGCCTTCTCCCGCCTGCCGGGCTTTCGGCCGCGGACGGCGGTCTGACCCAGGGCGACGCAGATGCCCGCGTCCGGGAAGGCCGGGAGCGGGTCGCCGAGGAACTGCGGGATGGCCCGGGCGCCGAGCTCCTGCTCGAGGTCGTAGGCGAGGGCGAGCAGCTTCGGCTCGTCGAGGAAGCCGCCGACCATCCAGACCGCGCCGGGCCGGCCGTCGACCGCCACGCCCGCCGGGACCGAGATGCTGGCGTAGCCGGCGACCGCGGCCACGGAGTAGCCGACGGCGTAGGCGGGCGAGACGATCGCGTCGAGGTCGTGCTCGGCCATGAGCCGGTCGATGCCCTGGGTCCTCGTCAGCTCGAGACAGGTCGCCCGGTCGGCGGCCGTGTCGGCGAGGTTCCCGCTGTACGTCTCGGAGAGCTCGAAGAGCTCCTGCCCGAAATAGCGCATCTCCTGGTCGCAGTGCTGGCGGTTGAACTCGATCAGGTCGGCCAGGGTGCGCATCTGGGTGTGGCCGAGGGTCGAGAGATAGGCCGCGATGTCGTGCTTGAACTCGTTGAGGAGGACGTTGAACTCGGGCTCGAACCAGTCGTTCGGGTCGGGGCAGTCGTCGAGTTCGAGGTCGATGATCTCGGCGCCCAGCGAGGCCATCACCTCGAGCGCCGCTTCGGTCACGGCGTTGAGCTCGGGAACGGCGAAGTAGTCGGGGAGGAACTCGAGTCGGTCGACGCCGATCCTGGCGCCGTTGAGGGCGCCGCGTGTCAGGAACGCCCGATAGTCGGCCGGCAGCGGATGGCCGAGCACCTCGCCGAAGGGCGTCCGCATCGCGTTGAGCATGATCGCGGCGTCGGTGACGGTCCGCGTCATCGGCCCGGCCGTGTCCTGCGAGTGGGCGATCGGGATGATGCCGCCCTGGGCGACAAGGCCGAGGGTCGGCTTGAGGCCGACGACGCCGTTGTTGCCGGCCGGACAGAGGATCGACCCGTCCGTCTCGCTGCCCACGGCCCCGGCCGCGAAGTTGAGGGCGACCGATGTGGCCGACCCGGACGACGAGCCGCACGGATCCCAGTCGAGGACATAGGGGTTGACGGTGAAGCCGCCGCGGCCGCTCCAGCCGTTCGGGAACGGCGGCGGCTGGATGAACCCGCGGAAGTTCGCCCACTCGGAGAGGTTGGCCTTGCCGATGATGACCGCCCCCGCGCGACGGAGGGCGGCGACGAGTGGCGCGTCGGCCGGGACCTTGCTGCCCTCGAGGGCATAGGAGCCCGCCGTCGTCTCCATCCGGTCGGCGGTCGCGATGTTGTCCTTCAGGATGATCGGGATCCCGTGGAGGGGTCCGCGGAGCCTGCCCCGCCGCCGTTCCGCGTCGCGCTGCGCGGCGATGCCGATCGCCTGCGGATTCGTCTCGATCAGGGCGCCCATGCTCGGGTTGAGGAAGTCGATCCGTCGCAGGTACGCCTGGGTCAGCTCCCGGCTCGAGAGCTGGCGCGCGGCCATCAGCGCCTGGAGCTCTGGGATCGTCGCCTCGAACCAGGGCGCGTCCTCGTCGAGCTCCGCCGCCTTCATCGGCAGCGGCGCCGCCGCCAGTGCCCCCGCACCGCCGGCGAGGAGGGCCGCACCTCCCGCGGCCGTCGCTCCGAGGAATTGCCGCCTGGTCACGCCGTGGCCGTACCGACCCGCCATGGGTGCCTCCCTCCCAGATTGCCGTCCCCGGTCGTTCCATTCAACGCCACTCGTCAAGCCGGGCCGGGGGCCCGCCCGGCAGGCCGCGGACTGAGCAGGTTCGCGACGAGCCGGCAGCCGACCGAAAGGAGAAACCGCGGTAGGATCGCGGACGATCGCCAGTGATCCCATCCAGGCGATGGTGCCCCGGTGGGCCGAAACGGCGAAACCGAGTACGAGATGGCCAGGAAACCACGAGCCAATCGAAGAGTCGCGCGTGAAGCCAGGCAACCGCGAACGACCTCGCGTTTGTACGTCCTGCTTGCCGTCGCGGTGATCGTCATCGGCGGCGTCGTGTACGTCGTCCTTCGCTCGCAGCCTTCGGAGGGTGCTGTGGCATGGGCGCGGCTCGGTACATCGGACGTGCATTCGCTTGCCTTCGTCTCGGACGATCCTCAGCACATCCTGTTCGGGCATCACGGCGGCCTGTCGGAGTCGCGTGATGGCGGGCGGACCTGGCGACCGCTGCCGGTCCGTGACGATGCGATGAGCATGGCGCCGGCGAGTGATGGGTCGATCGTGATCGCCGGCCACGAGATCCTCACCGCGAGCCGCGACGGCGGCGCGACGTGGACACCGATAGCGGCGGACCTGCCCAGCCGCGACATCCACGGCTTCACCCGTGATCCCGCGGACCCGGCACGGATGTGGGCTTACCTGGCGGCGGGAGGCCTGTGGGAGAGCGCGGACTTCGGTGCCCACTGGACTCGCGTGCGCGAGGACAACGTGCTGTTCCCGCTGGCGGTCCACGATGGTGGGACGACCCGCCTCCTCGGCGTCGATGCAACCGGACTGGTCGCAAGCGCTGACGGCGGAGCGACCTGGTCGCTCCTCGGGATGCCGCCAACGTTTCCCATGACGAGCCTGGCTGCCACCCCGGACGGTCGGATCATCTACGCCGGGGCCCCCGACGGCCTCTTCCGAAGCAGCGACGGTGGGCGCACCTGGGGGCAGACCGGTTACACCGGCTCGGCCTTCGCCGTCGCGACGTCGCCGGACGGTATGACGGTCACCCTGGTCAGCAGGGAGACCGAGTTCTTCCGGTCGTCGGACGGGGGCGCCACGTGGCCAGGGCCGTGATGCCACCGGCTCGCCGAGCGGGCTTCCGTTCCGCCAGCCGCTCAGATACCACCGTGGTACCGGGGGCCTGCTTGATCCGCGGCCGCTCATGGTCGGCGCCGGAGGCTACTAAATCAGGAGCTGTCAGTAGGAACTTGGTAGGGCAGGGTGCTCCGCCCAGGTCGCCATGTATCGCTCATCGACTCGCTTCAAGGTCTGGTCGATCTCGTCGCGATCATCACCGAACCCCGGCTGAGCTTGCTCTAACCTGCGGCGGCGTTCTGTGCTTCCCCGGCGAGGATTGCGCGGACCGCCTCAGCGTCGGGGGTGATCCCCATCTCCTCGAACAGTGCGAGCGCACGTTGCAGCGTGGCGTCGCTCTCAGCCGCGCGTCCAGCCGCGCGGAGCGTCTGGCCCCAGCCGCGAAGCACGCGAGCAAGCTGGGGCCGCGCCCCGAGGTCCTCGAGGATGGCTGCGCTGTCCGCAAAATCGGCGAGGGCGGCTGGACGCTCGCTCCGCTGCGCGGACGCCTCGGCGCGTTTCCAGAGGATGCCCGCCTCGCCGACGCGATTCCCGAGCGACCGCACGACCGCGAGCGCCTCGTCCCAGCTCCCTTCGGCCGCCGCGAAGTCGCCCAAGGCCGTGGCGCTGGTGCCAAGCCAGGCCTGGAGTGTGGGGCGCCACATCATGCGGTCGACGACCAGCGCGAGCTCATTGCCGCGGTGGAGCGTATCGCGGGCTTCCTGAAAGCGACCTTGGCGCTGGTAGATGTCGCCGAGCACCCAGGAAGTCGCGACGACGCAGGCTGAGGCGCCGGTCTCCTCGGCGCGCATGAGGCACGCCCGGGCAATCGGGACGGCTTCGTCGAGCTGTCCGCGGGCGGAGCGAACCATGGATTCGGCGATCTGCGCGTCCAGCTGGGCGATCACGTCGCCACCGGCCGCCAGCTCGGTCGCGTATCGGGCCGCCTTCGCCGCCTTTTCGAACTCGCCGAGGCTGGCGTAGCCGATCGCCAGGGCGCCCCGCGCAAACGCCGCCCCGATGAAGTCATGCCGCTGCTCGAGGAGCGGGACGGCCTCCTCGAGCGCGGAGACGCCCTCACGGATGGGGCCGATGAAGACCTGGGTCAAGCCGACGACGGCGAGCTGTAGCGCCCGCAGCGAGGGATCCTGGAGTGCTTCACCGATCTCGGCGACCCGGTCCAGAGCGCGCTTCACCTCGGGATCCGAGGCCCGTTCGCCGCGCTGCATCCGCGACATCGCCACCGCGAGATGGAGCGGGGCGAGCAGCTCGAGATCGCCGAGCCGCTCCGCAGCCGGGAGGATGGCCTCAAGATCGCCGATGACGTCCTCGGCCGGGCGGAACGTCCAGCCAGCCCGCCCCCGGCCGAGCTCGATCTCGACGCGCTGTCGGCGGAGCGGTTCTTCTTCGGTGTCCGCCGGAGGCGGTAGCAGCGCGGCCGCCCGGTCGAATGCCGAATAGGCCTCCGCGATGGCGTTGCGATCGAGGGCGAAGCGTCCGGCTGCGATCAGGTACTGCACGGCCTTTCCGGCGTCCCCGGCCTCGGAGAAGTGGATGGCCAGGATGCCGGCGAGCTCGCTGCCGCGGTCCGGATAGAGGAGTTCGAGCGCCTCGCCCACGAGGCGGTGTAGCTCGCGACGCTCCTGCTTTAGGAGCGAGCCGTAGGCGGCGTCCTGGACGAGCCAGTGCCGGAAGAGGTACTCCATGTCCGGCCGGGATGCCGCCAGTCGGATGAGGCCCTTCGCTTCGAGCGTGTCGAGCTGCGCTTCGAGCGTCATCGCCGCCCTACGTTCCCGTCTCTCCGAGGACCCGCTCCAGGACGCGTACCGGGAACTGCCGTCCGATGACCGAGGCCACCCGCAGGCTCCGCTTGGCTTCGTCTGGCAGCTGATCGATCCGTGCGAGGAGCAACCCGTGGAGGGTCTCGGGGATCTCGACCGACGCCACCTCGGCCGTGGCCATCCATCGATCCGCGCGGCGCTCGATGACACCACGCTCGATGAGCATCCGGATGACCTCCTCCACGAAGAACGGGTTCCCCTCGGCGCGAGCGAGAATCGACTCGCGCACGTTCGTCGGGAGGGACTCGATCGCCAGCAGGTTGGCGACGAGATCCCGGCTGTCGCTCTCCGATAGTGGTCGCAGGTGCATCTCCGCGAGCGCGTCCCCGAACGACTCCCGACTCGTGGTGACCAGCCGCCAGCCGGCCGAATCCGCATCCGCTCGCAGCGCGGCGATGAACAGGACGGGCAACTGCGCAGCCAGTGGCAACAGCTGGCTCACGGACGAGACCGATGCCGGGTCGGCCCAGTGCACGTCCTCGCACACGATCACAACTGGCCCCCGGGTGGACAGTGCGCGCAGCAGTCGGTGGACGGACGCGGTGTACCGAACCTGCATCGCCTCCGGATCGAGCAACGCCCGATCGGCTTCCTCCGGGTGGAGCGGCAGCGCCAGGAGGTGGGCGAGGTATGGGGCGGAGTCGGCGGCACCGTCGCCGAGCAGATCGGCGAGCTGGCGATCGAGAGCGGCTCTGGCATCGGTCTCCGACCCGGTGAAGGGGATCTGGAGCGTGGACCGAACGAGATCGTGGACGAGGTGATACGGGAGGTTGCGGCCATAGGACACGCAGCGGCCTTCGACCCAGGTGGCCGCGACCCCGGGCGATCCGTCGGCAGAGGCGTCGTGCATCACCCACCGGCGGAATTCGGCGAGCAGGCGGCTCTTCCCGATGCCCGGCTCACCAACGAGGAAGGCGACCCGGCCACGACCGGCCCGGACGACGCCGTACAGGGAGCGCAGGGTCTCCAGCTGGCTTTCACGGCCGACCATGGGACTTCTGATGCCCGCGCGCTCCAGGCCGCGCTTCGGACCAGGCGCGGCCTTCGGTGACAGCACTCTGTAGGCGTGGACCGGCTCCGTCTTGCCTTTCACGGTGATCTCGCCGAGGTCCTCGGTCTCGAACGAGTCGGCCACGAGTCGATGCGTGCTGGCAGTGATGAGGACCGATCCCGGCTCGGCGGCGGCCTGCATGCGTGCGGCGACATTCATGGCATCGCCGAGGGCCGTGTACTCGTATCGAAGGTCCGTTCCGACGTTTCCGACGACGACCGGGCCACTGTTGATACCGGCCCGGATGCGGAAGTCGATGCCATCGCTTGCCTTCAGCTGCCGAGCGAACTCGTCGATCGCGGCAACCATGTCGAGCGCCGCGCGCACCGCCCGGTCGGGATCATCCTCATGGGCGACCGGCGCACCAAAAAAGGCGACCATCGCATCACCCTGGAGCTGCGCGATCGTGCCCTCGTAGCGGAAGACGGCCTTCGACATCTCGTCGAAGGCTTCGTTCATCATCACCGTCCAATCCTCGGGATCCATCTGCTCGGCGAGGGCGGTCGAACCGACGACGTCGGCGAACAGCGCGGTCACCGGCTTCCGCTCGCCGGTCAGCTTGACGGCGCGCATCTTATCGATGAGCGGAGATGGAGCGGCCGCGGTCAATCGAGCCTGGCGGGCCTGGTCTCCCTCGCTGGCCTCGATGAGGGCCTGGCCGCAGGTCGCGCAGAAGTGGGCGTCCGCCAGGACGGCCGCGTCGCAGCGCGGGCAGGATAGCGGCGAGGACTCAACCATCATCCGGGCCGACATCGTAGCACCCGGCTGCGCGTGTTCCGCATCGGCGATGTCGCCTGGGATCGCGGTATCATCGGCCACGCCCTGGCGGGAGTAGCTCAGTTGGTAGAGCGGCAGCCTTCCAAGCTGCATGTCGCGAGTTCGAGCCTCGTCTCCCGCTCCAGCCGCCCCCCATCGGTCATGGCTCGATCAGGTGGCTTCCAGGCGCCTAGAACGGCAGGACCGCCCCCAGGTCCGGGAGCGTGCCGTCGAGGCCAAGCAGGAAGATCGTGCCGAGGACGAGGCTGAAGACGCCGGCAACTGCGCCGAACGCGACATAGACGCGTTCGCGGGTCTGGCTCGACACGAAGCCGACCGAGCTGACGAGGACGATGGCAAAGTTCGAGAGCAGCAGGCCGACGACAAAGGCCAGGAGCATCGGGACGCCGAGTCCGGCGCCCGACGCGCCGCCGACCGCGGCGATCAGAAGGGCCTGGCTGCCCGTCTCGGCGCCGATCCCGTGGATCATGCCCACGCCGAACGACGTTCGCGCTCCGTATGAGCTCATCTCGAGCGGCTCGACATGCTCGTGGCCGTGGAGGCGTGCCTGAAGCCGGCGCCAGCCGTAGCGAACCCCGTGGAAGACGAGCATCCAGCGGCTGCGCAGGCGGAAGGACTCGCCGGCCCGTGCATACCGGTAGATCGAGTACATCACCCACAGACCGAGGAGCAGCAACGTCAGGCCGACGACGCGCCCCATGATCGGGTCCAGCCAGTCCGGGAGCAGCGCGCCAAGGTTGATGGCGACCACGCCGAGCGCGACGACGACGAGGCCATGGCCCAACGCGTACAGGGTCCCGAGGCGGATCGCGTCCGCCTGGCTGGCGAGGAGTCCGTGACGCGGAAAGGCCGCGGTTGCCGCGATCGCGGGCGCCAGTGTCGCCGCCCCGGGTCCGGCGTCGTGCGCTCGGACCTCGAGCGTGCCGCCGTGACCGTGGCTGTGCCCGGCGATCCCCTCGTGCTGCTCGACATGGGCGGCCTCTGCCATGCGCGCGGACGCCGTCGTGCTGGTGATGTCGGTGATCGCCGCGATGTGATCCCAATCGATCCCGTGGCGGATCCCCAGGAGGAGGCCCGTGATGAGCACGCCGAACCCGACGGCCGGTGGGGTGGTGACGGCAAACAAGGTCTCGATCACGGGTTGTCCTCGCGTGTCACGGCAGCGTACCGGACGGGCGCTGATATTGCAACATGTGGCAACTACAAGCAGGGGGGTTCATCGATGTATGCTTGGCACGATGTCGACCAGTCGTTCATACGATCGCGAAGGCGCCACGGACTGGTCGAACGTGCGCGAGCGATTGCGGGCTCGCGGCTTGCGCTGGACCCCGCAGCGGCGGACGCTGATCGACGTCCTGTCGCGCGTTGACGGGCACGTCACCGGTGCCGAGCTGATCGAACGATGTCGACAGGTCGATCCCACCACGATCCCCTCGACGGTCTACCGGACGCTCGGCGTCCTCGAGGACCTCGGCCTGCTGCGCCACAGCCATGGTGCGGACGGGCGCGAGGAGTTCCACGTTCAGCCGATGGCCACGCACGGCCACCTGCACTGCCGGTCGTGCGGGTCGACCTGGGAAGTCCCGGCCGACGAAGCGGTCGTCGTCGTCGAGGCCATGCGGCAGACCCGCGGCTTCGCCGTCGACCTCAGCCACCTCTCGATCGGGGGGCAGTGTGCAGGCTGCGCGGCATCGGTCAATCCGCCGTCGGGACACCCATGATGCTGAAGCCGCCATCCACGTACAGCGTCTCACCGGTGACGGCGCTCGAGAGCCCCGAGCACAGGTAGACGGCGCTCCGGCCGACGTCCTCGGGCGTGACGTTGGCACGGAGTGGCGCGACCTGGGCAAACCCACCGTACATCTTCTTGAAGCCGGCGATCCCTGAGGCCGCGAGCGTCCTGATCGGCCCGGCGCTGATCGCGTTGACCCGGATGCCGTCCGGTCCAAGGTCGGCGGCAAGGTACCGAACGGACGCTTCCAGGGCCGCCTTGGCGACGCCCATCACGTTGTAGTTGGCGACGACCTTCTCCGCGCCGTAGTAGGACAGCGTCAGGATGGACGAGCCCCGACGGAGGAGCGGTCGTGCCTCGCGCGCGAGCGCGACGAGCGAATACGCCGAGACGTCCAGGGCCACCGCGAACCCCTCGCGGGACGTGCCGATGAACCCGCCCTCGAGGTCCTCGCGACGCGCAAAGGCCAGGGCGTGGACGAGGATGTCGAGCGAGTCGTGCGTCTCGCCCCAGCGCCCGAAGACCGCCCTGATCTGCTCGTCGGACTGGACGTCGCAAGGCTCGACGAACGTCGAGCCGATCGATTCGGCGAGCGGGCGAACGCGGCGATCGATCAGGCTTTCGACCGATGAGAACCCGACTTCGGCCCCCTCGTCGTGCAGCGCCCGGGCGATCCCCCAGGCGATCGAATGATCGTTGGCGACGCCGAAGATCAGTGCGTTCCGGCCTTCGAGCAGGCCCATCGATCCCTCCCTGTGGTCGTTCCGCCAGCATACCCGGGTGACCGGTCTACGCTACGAACGATGCTGAGCCCGAACCCAACCGAGCTGCGCGGGGCGATGCGTGGCGTGCGTGCCCTGCTGCTCGATCTCGATGGGGTGATCGTGGTCGCTGGCGAGGCCGTGCCAGGGTCGGTCGAGGCGGTCAACGAGCTCGAGCGGCGCGGGCTTCCATACCGGATCGTGACCAACACGTCGCTCGTCAGCCGCGCGACCCTGTCGCGCTACGCGGCGCATCTCGGCAATGACATACCGCCGGAGCGGTTCCAGTCCGCGCTCTCGGCATCGGCGGCGTTTGCCGCCCGGGCGTTTCCCGGGGGGCCGCTCTACGTGATCGCCTCGCCCGATGCCCTGACCGAGTTCGCCGGGCAGCACCTGCTTTCGCACGATGAGGCGGCCGAGCCGGGGATGCGCGCCGCCGCCGTGATCATTGGCGACTCGCCCGACGAGCTGACCCACGGCAATCTCAATCGGGCCTTCCGGTTGATTCGCAACGGCGCCCGGCTGATCGGGATGCATCGCACCCCGTGGTGGCTGACGCCGGAGGGTCCGACCCTGGATTCGGGCGCGTACGTGACCGGTCTCGAGTTCGCGGCGGGGGTGCGCGCGCAGATCGTCGGCAAGCCGACGCCGGCCTTCTTCTCGATCGCGGTGGACGGGCTGCGGGGGGCTTCGAGCGCGCCGGGGGCCCGGCTGCGCCGGTCCGAGAT
>JBKKCW010000076.1:0-5742 GCA_046712485.1 Candidatus Limnocylindrales bacterium | reverse complement strand
GGTCGCAGGCGAGCGTCGGCCGACGCCCTGGCCAGCATGTCGCCAAACGAGAACTGCACGTCCGACCAGCGACCTCGGCTCGTTTCGACCCCGTTGATCTCGGCGGTCATGGTCAGGTCATAGCCGTGCCCACGGCGGACGTCGGTGAGCTCGTCCGGTGTCACGAGGTACGGCCCGAACGTGCTGGCGAAGTCCTTGCCTTTGGCCGGGCCGAGGCGGACCACAGTCTCGTCACGTTGCAAATCCCGGGCCGACCAGTCGTTGAAGATCGTGAACCCGCCGATCGCCTCCTCCGCCCCGTCCGGAACGAGGTCGACGGCCGGCGTATCGACGAGTGCCGCCACCTCCAGCTCGTAGTCGAGCTCCACGGATGCAGCTGGTCGCCGGACAGGGTCGTCCGGGCCCCGGATCTCGGAGACGTTGCTGAAGTAGAAGACCGGCAGGCGGTACCAGGCCTCCGGCACGTCGCCGCCACGGCGCTCCCACATCGTGCGGACATGCCCCTCGAATGCATAGAAGTCGCGTATGGTCGGCGGCCGCAGGACAGGTGGACCGAACGCGAGGTCCGCCGTGGCCAGGATGGCGCCGTCGTCCTCGTCCCTGGCCACGAAACCCGCGAGCAGCTCGCGAAGCGCGTCGAGCCTGAGCCCCCGGGCCAGGTGATCGTCGAGGGTCGTCGACGCCTGCCGATGGAGGACCGAGTTGTGCGCAAGACGAGCATCGCCCGCGACGGCTCGACGACGCGCCACCTCGAGGTCCAGCCATCGACTCGGGCTGTCGCCCGGGTCGATCGCGGCCGCGAGCCGCCACGGACTGCCCGCTGGCCCACGCCCTTCGCGGATATGCGCGACCTTCACGCGCCGTGCCTCAGAACGGCTTCACCACCATCAGCCACAGGATGATCAGCAGGCCGCCGACGCCGACGACGGTCAGGACCGCGACCGGACTCCGGGCGGCCAAAGCAGCCACCTCCGCGTCCGGCAACGGCACCGGATCGGGAGTGTCCTTCGGACCGTTCGGCGATTTGATCCCGATCGCTTCCCGCAGCGACCGGAAATATGGTGTCGCCACGATGTACATCACCATGGCGATCGCGATGAGCAAACCGAGGGAGAGCCAGATCCACAGCCTCCCGAACCAGTTGCCGATGAGCCCACCCCAGATGCCGCCAATCAGCAGCAGCACGAGACCGCCATACAGGCCGCCGACGCTGGCGGCGGACAGGTCGAGCAGCGCCGCCATCCGGGCGCGATCACGTTCTCGCGATATCTGCAGGGCCATCCAGATCGCGACACCGTGCGAGGCCGCGAAGATGAACGCGCCGACGATGTGCAGCAGGATCACCCAAGGATAGAGCTCCAATGCCACCCTCCAGCTTCATCGTGATGGGCGGATTGTAGGCATCGCAGATTGCGCGCAGAACCGTGCTCGTTCCGACCAGTGATGGTATGAGTGGTGATATCATCGACGATGATATGAGCGACACCGTCCCATTCCAGGTGCAGCTGACCCGAGGCCAGCATCGACGGCTCAAGCGGCTGGCGGGATCGCGGGGCGTGTCCATGGGCTCGATCCTGCGCGAGAGCGTCGCGGTCTACCTGGCGCAGGCGCCGGATGAGCAGGACCCCGCATTCGGCATCGTCGGGTTGATCGATGACGCCAGCCCGACCCCGCACGGCGACCCCGCCGTGGAGCACGATGCATACCTGGCGGACGCACTCGAGGCCGAGAACAAGGTGGTTCGGCGACGTCCGAAATGAGCGGTGTCCTGCTCGACACCAGCGGCTTGTTCGCCGCGGCACGAACCAGGTCGGACCGGCACGATGAGGCCGCTGTGGCCTATCGGGCACTGCTGGCAGGGCCGGAGCGCCTGATCACGACTGACCTCATCGTGGCCGAGCTTCACGCCCTCTCGCTCGCGCGCGTTCACCCACGATTCGGTCTGGAACTTATCGACCGGCTGCTGACCTCGGACCGGATCGAGGTCATGGTCGCCGGGACCGAGCGCCTCACCACAGCCTCTGACCTGCTACGCCAGCGGCCCGGTCGAGCCTATTCGTTAGCGGACGCCGTGTCGTTCGTCCTGATGCGCGAGCTTTCGATCGACCGTGCCTTCACCCTCGACGCCGACTTCGCGGCGGAGGGCTTCGAGGTCGTGCCCTGAGCTACAGGTTCCCGCGCTTCTCCTGTTCGCGCTCGATCGCCTCGAACAGCGCCTTGAAGTTGCCGACGCCAAAGCCGCGTGAGCCGTGGCGTTCGATGATCTCGAAGAAGAAGGTCGGGCGGTCCTGGACGGGGCGCGTGAAGATCTGGAGCAGGTAGCCCTCCTCGTCCCTGTCGGCCTCGATGCCGAGCTCCTCGAGCGTGTCGATCGGCACCCCGACATCCCCGACGCGATCCGCGAGGGTCGCGTAGTACTCGTGCGGCAGTCCCAGGAACTCGATCCCGTTGTCCCGAAGCTGCCGGACCGTGCCGACGATGTCCTCGGTGCGCATCGCGATGTGCTGGCAGCCGGGCGAGCGGTACCAGTCGAGGTACTCCTGGATCTGACTCTTCTTCTTGCCCGTGGCGGGCTCGTTGATCGGGAACTTGATCCGCCCGTTGCCGTTGGTCATGACCTTCGACATCAAGGCCGAGTATTCGGTGTGGATGACCTTGTCGTCGTAGTGGATCAGCTGGGCGAACCCGAGCACGTCCCGATAGAAGTCGACGAATTGATCCATCTCGCCGAGCCCGACGTTGCCGACGCAGTGGTCGACCTCGAGCAGGGACAACCCGCTGGCGGCGAGCGCGGGCGACTTGATCCTTCGGTACCCGGGTGCGAAGGCGCCGCCGTAACTCGATCGATCGACGAACGAGTGGAGGACCTCGCCGTAGGTATGGATCGCGGCACGGCGCAGCACGCCATCCTCGCCGCCATCGAGCTCGGTCGGCGCGAGGGCCGACAGCGCGCCGCGGGATGTCGTTTCGCGCCAGGCCGACTCGACGTCGTCCACCGCGAACGCGATGTCGTGGACACCGTCGCCGTGCGCACGAACGTGCTCCGCGATCTCACCGTCGGGCGTGAGCGGCGCTGTGAACACGAACCGGAGGTCGTTCTGGACCATGACATAGCTCGCCCGATCGCGAACCTTCGTCTCGAGCCCGCCGAATGCGACCGGTGTGAACCCCCAGAGCGCGCGGTAGTAGGCCGCGGCCTGGCGGGCATTGCCGACCCAGAACTCGACGTGATCGATCCCGTTGAGTGGCAGGAAATCGGCGGCCTTGGCGTAGGCGTCCGAATCGGTCCGGGCGCCCGCCTGGTTGGCGGCACCTCGCGAGATTGTCTCCGTCATCGCGGATCTCCCCTGCTGCGGGCGGGGCGGTCGGACGCGGCGCCAGGGCTGCGGCCGGCCGATGGACTTGGCCGTCCATGCTACGCCTCGCGTGCCACACTGAGCCCATGACTGACGACGACCTCGACCCGCGCCTGGCCGCAGCCAGCGAACGCCTGGCCGGCCTCACTGCCCGCCTCGAAACCGGCGGCCCATGGCCGCTGGCGGAGCGCTTCGATCACTCCGAGGAGGCCTCGTGGGGCCCGCGCGAGACGCTCGCCCATCTCGAGGAGATGCTCGTCTACTGGCTCGGCGAGGCCGAGCGAATCGTGGAGTCACCGGATGCAGGCGTGGCCATCGGACGTGCCGCCACCGACGAGGTCCGGCTGGCGATCATCGAACGCGATCGAACGTTGCCCATTCGTGAGCTCGTCGCGCGCGTCCGCGTCGGGATCGACCGCTGGCGGGCGCGCTGGGCGGAGCTGGAGAGCGCCACGCGAGACCGGACCGGCACTCACCCTCGCCTTGGCGTCGTGACCGTGACGGACGTGGCCAGCCGTTTCGCCGTCGGTCATCTCGAGGAGCATCTCGACCAGCTGGCCGCCGCGATCGGCGACAAACGGGCCAACGGCTGAGCGAGGCGGCGGGATGTTCATCCTCTATGCGATCCCGGTCGGGATCCTGGCCGGCTACCTGCTCGGCGGGCGCCTGGAGCGGCTCAGCACGGTGCGGTTCCGTTGGGCGCCGCTCGCCCTCCTTGGTCTGGCGGTCCAGGTCGCGCTCTTCTCCGACCCGCTGGCCACGATCGTCGGTGATGCCGGGCCGCCGATCTACGTGGCCTCGACGGCCGCCGTGCTCGTTGCCGTGCTGCGCAATCTCGACATCGCGGGTCTCCCGATCGTTGCGCTCGGAGCCGCGAGCAATCTGCTTGCCATCGTCGCGAACGGGGGCTACATGCCGGCCGATCCCGATGCGCTCGCGGCGATCGGCGGGATCGCGCCCGGGTATTCGAACAGCAGCGTCACGACAGATCCTGCCCTTGCGCCGCTGACCGACATCTTCGCCATCCCCGCCTGGGTGCCGTTCGCCAACGTGTTCAGCATCGGCGACGTCCTGCTCGGGATCGGCGTGGCCATCACGATCGTGGCAGGGATGCGCACGGGAGCCCCGTCTCGCGAGGCCATCTGACAGGGTCGTGCAGAACTGGACCACCGGCGGTGGGACCGGGCGCTCGCCACGTGGGTTCGGGCGGCGTCATCGCCCCCCGGTCCGAGGTTCGCCAGGCGCGACCGACGCCTCGAGTTGGTCGCCGAGCTCGACCGTCCGTCGATAGGCCGCCCAGACGGCCTCCGACAGGACGGTTCGCAAGCGGCCCGACTCGAGCTCGTGGAGCGCCGCCGCGGACGTTCCGCCGGGCGAGGTGACCATGTTGCGCAGCTCGGCCGGGTGCAGCCCCGACTGCTTGGCGAACAGGGTGGAGCCCTCGAGCGTCTCGATCACGAGGTCGTGCGCGACATGGCGCGGAAAGCCGAGGTGCACGGCGGCATCGATCAGCGCCTCCATGACCAGGAAGACGTACGTCGGACCGGTGCCCGACACCGCGGTCGCCATCGCCACCATCTTCTCGTCGTCGACCTCGAGCTCCTTGCCGAGCGAGCCGAGCAAGGCGGCCGCCTGGGCGCGCTGATCGGCGGTGCATTCGGGCGTGGCGTACCAGACGGTCATCCCCTTCCCGAGACGGGCCGGGGTGTTCGGCATGCTTCTGACGACCTGGTCGTGCCCGAGCATCCCGGTCAGGGCCGCGACCGTGGCGCCGGCGAGCACACTCAGCACAAGCTGGCCCCGGCGCAGATGCGGTCCGATCTCGCGCCCGACCCGCGCCAGCATCTGCGGCTTGATACCGAACAGAATCACGTCGGCGCCCTCGACGGCCTCGACGTTGCTCGCCACCGTGCGGATCCCGTAGGTACGGTCGAGATGCTCGCGGCGTTCGGCACGCTGGTGGCTGGCGACCACCTGCTCGGGCCTGACCAGCCCACCGCGGAGGATGCCCGCGATCATGGCCTCCGCCATGACGCCGGAACCGACAGTCGCGATCGTGGTCGCCGTCAGGGGGGACATCGCGCGGAGTATAGCGGCGCGTCTGCAGCCTCCCGATCCCGAATCCGATCAGGCCAGGGCCCGTCAGGTCTGGTCGTCCGCGTGCCCCAGGCCCGTCAGGAAGAACCGCCCCGTGGTGGTCACGGACACATCCTCGAAGCCCGCCCGGCTCAGCGCACGCTCCAGGTCCTCCGGTTCGTAGTACACCTTCACGATCGTTAACTCGCGCCCATCGTCGAGACGCCGGACCGATCGGTCATCGCCGGGTGTCGGGTGGCCGGCCGCGCTCGATTGTGGGTCGAAGAGCGAGTCGATGAACGCGTACGTG
>JBKKCW010000075.1:0-14476 GCA_046712485.1 Candidatus Limnocylindrales bacterium | reverse complement strand
CTCGGCGACCCGGTCGTGTCAGCTCCTCACCGTCATCGGCGACGCGGGCGTCGGAAAATCGCGCCTCGTCCGGGAGTTCGCCGGACGAGCCTCGCAACGTGAACGGTCGCAGGTTCTGCGCGGCCGGTGCCTGCCATACGGCGATGGTGTCACCTTCTGGCCGATCTACGAGAACGTCCGGGCGGCCGCCGGGATCGCGGACGAGGACCCTCGTGAGGTCGCCCTCGCCAAGATCACCGAGATCGCGAGTCGGGTGATCGATTCCGCCGACGATCCGGACATGGTGGTTGAGCGCGTCGCGGCCGCCATCGGGCTATCGACAACGGCCTTCCCGGTGCCGGAGTTGTTCTGGGGGATCCGGAAGCTCCTGGAGGCCATCGCGAGCCGCCGGCCGCTCGTCGCTATCGTCGACGACATCCACGTGGCCACGCCGACGTTCCTGGAGCTCCTCGATCACCTGCTCGAAGCAGTCCACGGCTCGCCGATCCTCATTCTCGCCACGGCTCGCCGCGAGCTTTTCGAAACGCACAGCGACTGGTCCGAAGCGCATGACTACGACCACCTGGTCCTGAACCCGCTGTCAGCGGACGAGTCGGACAGCATCGTGAGCCGCCTGCTCGGCGGGCTCGAGCCCTCCGTTCGCGAGCGGATCACCACCGCTGCCGAGGGCAATCCCCTCTATGTCGAGCAGATCACCGCGATGCTCGTCGAGTCCGGCGCCATCCGCCAGGAGGGCGACACCTGGGTGGCCTCGGGGACGTCCCGCGAGATCGACATCCCGCCGACGATCCAGGCGCTCGTGGCAGCGCGCCTCGATGCGCTGGGCTCGGAAGAGCGCCAGGTCGTCGATCCCGCGTCCGTCATCGGCCTGGGCTTCGCCGTGGAGGCGGTGACCCACCTCGTGGCCGAGGAAGCCGCGGCCGCGGTGCCCGATCGTCTCGCGTCTCTGACTGCGAAACAGCTCGTCCGCCCGGCTGCGTCGGATTCCGACTTCTATCGGTTCGGACACGCGGTGATCAAGGACGCCGCCTATCGGAGTCTCCTCAAGCGAACGCGCGCCGACCTGCATGAGCGTTTTGTCGAGTGGGCCGAACCGATCAATCGGGAGCGCGGCCGCGAGCTCGAATTCGAGGAGATCCTTGGCTTCCACCTGGAGCAGGCCTACCGCTACCGCGCCGAGCTCGGACCGATCGACGGGCTTGCGCGCCTTGTCGGCCAACGTGGCGCGGAGAAGCTCTCGTCGGCCGGCCGGCGTGCATTCGGTCGGGGTGACGCGGCTGCGGCCGGAAGCCTCCTCGGGCGAGCGGCGCGGCTGCTGCCGGCCGATCACCCGATGAGGATCGAGCTCCTGCCGGAGGTCGCGGAGGCACTGATCGAGAGTGGCTCCTTCGAGGAGGCGCGTTCCACGCTCGACGAGGCCTTTGCGCTCGCTGAAACCCTGGCCGATCGGCGATTGCGCGCACGGGCGGTCCTGGTCCGCTATCAGCTCATGTTCAGCGTCTCGGGTTCCGTCGGTAACGTCGACGCTGCCATTGCAGCCGTTCGAGAGGCCATGACGGAGTTCGAGTCTGTCGGCGATCTTGCGGGCCAGGCGCGGGCCTGGCGGCTGCTCAGCGTGATCGATGGCACCACAGGTCGCTACGATCGGGCCGCGGACGCCGCCGCACAGGTGGTCGCCCTCGCGACGCAGGTCGATGATTCGCGTCTCGCTGCCCGCGGCGCGATCTCGTACGCCTACGCCACCCTGCATGGGTCAACCCCAGTCGGCGAGGCCGCGGGTCGCGGCCGACAGTATCTCGACTTCGTGCGCACGGACCGCAACGCAGAGGCGATCGTGCTGGGGGTGCTGGCCCAACTCGAGGCCATGGAGGGCCGTGTCGAGGAGGCACGCGGTCTCGCGGCTCGGAGCAGGGCAATCGTCGCCGAACTCGGGGCGAGCGTCACGGCCGCTTCCACATCGCTCGAGACATCGAGAGTGGAGCATCTGGCTGGCGACCACGAAGCCGCGGAGCTCGCGCTGCGGCGCGACTACGCCGTCCTTGAATCGATGAACGAGAGCTACTTCAGATCGACCGTGGCGGCCCTCCTGGGCGATGCCCTGTGGCGCCAGGGCAAGCGGGGTGAGGCGGCTCGGTTTGCCCGCATCGCGGCGGAGCTGGCCGACGATGATGACGTGCTCAGCCAGGTGGTCTGGCGAACCGTCGAGGCTCGATCGATGGCTGCCGACGGGCGCCCGGACGAGGCGATCGCACTGGCAAGGAAGGCGGTCGAGCTTGCCGGCGAAACCGTCGACATCGAACTGCACGCCGACGCCCTCGTTGATCTAGCGGAGGTTCTCGAGCTGTCGGGCCGGACACAGGATCAAGGGCCTCCCTTGCGAGAGGCCCTCGAACTGTATGAACGGAAGGGCGACGTGGTGCTGGCGAGGGCTGCGCGCGAACGCCTGGTCGCGATCCAACGCGCCGAGACGGTAGAGCTCTAGAAGCGCATCCCGCCGTTGTGGTCGGTCAGCACCACGATCGTCAGGGTGGCCAGGCCGGTGGTCCTGTCCGGCCTTGACAGCGTCGCCGACATGATGCACTGGCCGCTGGCCGCCAACGTCGCGCCGGGGTTCGACCCGCACTTGTCCGTCTTCGTGTTCCAGAAGAGCTGCCAGTCCGACGCGGTGGCGCCGGTCGGATAGTGCGCCACGAATGCCTTGGACAGGGTGAAGGTCTTGGGAACCTGGGCTGTCAGCTGCCACGTCAGGTACGGGCTGGCGCTGAAGTCGCCTGAGCCGTCGTCGATGTCGACGGTTGTCGCTTCGGACTGACAGACAAGGCCGGCAGGGCAGACGTACTCGACCGCGACACCTGATTCCTCGACGATCTGCACGAGGTTGCCGTTCGCCTGCGAGGGCTTGAATGACACGGCGGTTGTCAGCTTGTTGGCGCTGCCCAGCTCGCCAGACGTGCCGAGCGTCTGTGTCTGGGTGATGCCCGGCTTGACGTACGTCCCGAGGAGGCTGCTGCCCGGCGCCTGAACGGCGAACGATCCCGAGGAGGCTTGGAAGACCTGGCTATTCGACCCGTTTTCGTTGTTCGTCTCGACATTCACCGTGAACAGCGGAGTCGCGGCGGTCAGCGGGAAGTTGCTCGCGACGTCGACCAGGATCGAGACGGTCCGGCTGGCGCCGGCGCGGAGATTCCCGAAGTCGCACCGAACGCTCGTGGCTGCTGCCGCGCCAGTCGGCGTGCAGAAGCCCGCGTCAGGCCCGAACACGTACGAGACGGTCAAGCCCGGGGCGAGCGGCGTCCCGTTGACCGGAAAGTACAGCACGGTGTTCGCGATGTTCTGGTTGTCGCCGTTGAGTACGGTGACGTCGATCTTCGTGGCGCCGCCCTGCGTGACGGCCGTCGGGGTGAGGACACCATGCCCAGCGGGAAGGGGTCCCGAGCCCACGTACAGGATTCGGCTGTCTGCGGCGGTGGCCGCGCCGGTTCCCAGCACGGCGAGCGCGAGCGATCCGGTGGTCGAGATGGCGACCAGTCTCTTGAGCAGTTGAGCGCGGTTCACGTGGCCTCCCTGGCCGGCGAAGACGTCGGCGTCGTTATCAGCAAGCTCGACCGAATGTCAGCGCCCATCCCGGAAAACACGCCTTGGGATCCGGCTCGGCTCAAACCCGATTCTGAAATTGGGGTACGAACGTACTGATCAGGAGCCCAACCTCCAAGACCAATGTACCAATTGGAGACTGCGCCAGGCCTGGACCGGTGTCAAGTCAACAACCTGACGGTGGTGCGGTCGCGCACCAGACAGCCGGTCAGGGGCGGGGAATGGGCCGCATCGGGTAGACGCCGATCACGATCGGCGTCCGTGGGTCGAGCGACAGCTCGTAACCGATCTCGCCGGTGCGAAGAAGATCACCAAGCAGGTGCCCCTCGTGCGATGGCAGGCCCACGTAGATACAACCGGGGCTCATCTTCACCGGGGTCACGTCGTCGTCGCCGCCATCGATGGCGAACCGGCGCCGGAGTTCGTGCATGGGCACATACGGTCGGCTCTTGATGAAGCGGCGCAGCTGCGGGGCGGTGCACGGTGCGCCTCGATCGCCACCCTGGGTCGCGGCGGAGCCATGCGCCCCGGCCGCCCCGAGACCGGCGCCTCGATCGGCTTCCGCCGCCTGCGGTTGTCCATTTGTCGACGGCGCCGTGGCGCTGGTCCCGTCCGGCGGAGACAGCGGGACGGCCCCCGTTCGCGCGGCGAGCGCGGCTGCGTCGCCTGTGTCGGACCGCCGTTCCCTGGACTGGTGGCCCAGACCCTGCGGGCCCGAGCCGCGTGGACCGGTGAGGCTCGGCGACCTCGGCGGCGCCGCGGCTGCGGTTGTCGGGCGTGTCGATTCGGGCTTGACCGCGCCGGACGCCTCCGGCATGGGCGCCCGCCGCTGTCCGTCACTTGCGGGCGCGTGGTGATGCGAGCGGCCGCGATGTCGCCGGCTCATGGGCCGTCGGCGCCGGGTGGGGCGTCCCGGAAGGTGTATGCGGCGCCGGTTCGACGCCGTGGAAGGGTGGTCATGCGATCTCGGACGTCTGGACGGGACACATCGGGCGCATCCCGTCAGGGGATGATACCGCAGGCCGTCCGACGCGAGCCTAGGACGGGTCGCCGGGGCCTCAGCCGTCGACGACGTAGAGCGCGCGGGGCGCCTCGTTGAGCTCGATCGGGCCGTCGGAGCCGCACACAACGATGTCCTCGATGCGGGCGCCGTACGCACCTTGAAGGTAGATCCCGGGCTCCACGGAGAATGCCATGCCCGCCCGCAGCGGCTCGGTGCTGCCGCCTATGATGTACGGCTCCTCGTGCCCGTCGAGCCCGATCCCGTGGCCCGTACGGTGGAAGAAGGCCTCGCCGTAGCCCTCCGCGTCGATCGGTCGCCGTGCAGCCGCGTCGATCGCCGCACCGGAGACGCCCGGTCGGACTGCGGCGCGGGCCGCGGCCTGGGCGCTCTGCAGCACGCCGAACAGGTGACGGAACTGCTCGTCCGGCCCCCTGGCGGGGTCGCCTCCCGTCACCCACACGGTCCGGGTGATGTCCGAGTTGTAGCCGCCGAGGGTGCCGCCGATGTCGAGCACGATCGGCTCACCGGCACCGATGACCCGATCCGATGGCTCGTGATGCGGCGACGCCGAGTTTGGCCCGGATGCGACGATGGCAAAGGTTGCCTCGTCATGACCCTCGGCCACGAGCCGCGCCCGGACCTCGTCAGCCACGTCGGTTTCGGTCCGCCCGACCAGGCGACCGGCGGCGATCTGCGCGACGACCCGGTCGGCGGCATGGGCGGCAAGCGTGAGCAGGGCGACCTCGTCCGGGTCCTTGATCACGCGCAGCTCGCGCAGGATGGCCGAGGCGACCGAAAAACGGGCGCCGGCGAGACGATCCTGGAGCGGCAAGAGGTGACGGGCGGGCAGATCGTCCGATACGGCTACCCGGCGCTCGCCCGCGGGCGGGCCGCCGCGTTCGCGCAGGAGATCGGCGACGAACGTGTAGGCATCGCCACCCTCCTCCCAGGTGTGGACGGGCAGGGCACCGGCCGCCGCCGGCGGGCAGAGACCCGCTGGCGCGGCCTCGAGACGCGGCGCCACGAGCCCCGGCGGACCGTCGGCGGGGACGACAAGCATCGTGAGTCGCTCGAGGCCCATCGCCGGATAGCCGGCGAGGTACCGCAAATCCGCTCCCACACCGATGAGCAGCGCCTCGGCGCCGGCCTCTCGGGCAAGCTTGCGGGCGTCGGACAGTCGCTCCACGAACCGGGCGGCCGGGATGACTGGCCGCTGCGCCGGCGTCACGATCCCGCCACGGCGCGACCGATCCAGGTCTCGATCGTCGCGGGTCCGTCTTCGAACAGCTTGCGATAGGCAAGCACGCGGTCGGCGCCACACGCGAGCGCGCGCTTGCGCAGAGCGACGTCGTCGTGTTGCCCGACGGCGAGGACGTGCACGCCCGCCGCGACGCCCCGTTCGATCGCCAGGAGCGGATCGTACACTCGCGCCGTCAGGTCGACGATGGCGAAGTCGACGTCCTCGAGCACGCGATCGAATTCGGGCGCCGTCCTGGCACGCTCCGGCTTCGCTCCCGCGAGCTCGACCGATCGAGCCAGCCGGTCCTGCCAGATCAGGTCCTGGGCGAGGACCGCGACCCGCGTGGTCAGCCGAGGGTCTCCGCGAGGTGGTGGAACACGTCCCTGGCGGTGACCACGCCCGTCGGGCGGCCGTCGTCGATGATCGGGATGTGGCGAAACCCACCGACGGCCATCTTGTGAATGGCCAGCGCAATCGGGTCGTCCGACCGAAGGACGACGGGATCCGCCGTCATGAAGTCGCGAACCTTGACTTCATCGAGGTGCTTGCCGGCCGCCTTGAGGACCGCGTCGCGATCCGTGAAGATGCCAACGAGGCGGTCGTCGACGGTGACCAGGACACAGTCCGTCCCGGTCTCCTGCATGCGCGCGATCGCGGTGTCCACCGGCGTGTCGGGGCCGACGGTCAGCGGCGCTGGGGCAGCCAGGTCGGTGAGATGTTCACCGAGGAGCTGGCTCTGGAACGACAGGGCCGGTTGCGGGATGTCGTGACCGGGAAGGTCCGCGCCGCAGTTGACGCAGACTTCGTCACCGCCCTTGAGGTTCTCGTAGCCGCAGACCGGGCAGACCATGACCGTCCGGTCGGCGTTCCACTGCTCTACTCCACTGTCCACGTCTCTCCGCCATACAGCAGCTTCTCGAGATCGCCGGCGCCGCTCTTCGCGACCGCCGCGGTCAGCTGGTCCGCGATCAACTGGTCGTGCGTCGGCCGCGAGACGGCTCGCAGGACGCCGACCGGCACCGGGTAGTCCGGCCAGAACATGCGCGACAGCATCAACGCCAGATACGGCTCCTCGGCCTCCTCGTCGTGGACCAGGAGGTCCGTCTCCGAGACCCCGTTCTCGCCGATCGTGACGACCTCGGGGTGCAGCCCGCTCAGGCGGATCCCCTTGTCGCGGTCCTTGCCGAAGATCATCGGCTTGCCGTGCTCGAGCACGAGCATCCGGTCCTCGCGGACCTCGCGGTCGGTGAAGTCGCGCCACGCGCCGTCGTTGAAGATGTTGCAGTTCTGCAGGACCTCGACGAACGCCGAGCCCTTGTGCCGGCCGGATCGCTCCAGGGTGTTTTGGAGGTGTTCGGTATGGGTGTCGACCGAGCGGGCCACAAAGGACGCTTCCGCCGCGAGGGCAACGGTCAGGGGCATGATCGGCGTATCGATCGTGCCGGCCGGTGTGGACTTGGTTCGCTTCCCGAACTCCGACGTGGGTGAGGCCTGGCCCTTTGTCAGCCCGTAGATCCGGTTGTTGAACATGACGAGGTTGATGTCGACGTTGCGGCGCATCGAATGGAGCACGTGGTTGCCCCCGATCGACAGCGCGTCGCCGTCGCCCGTGATGACCCAGACCATCAGATCGGGCCGAGCCGCCTTGAGCCCGGTTGCGAGCGTTGGTGCCCGCCCATGGATCGTGTGGAACCCGTAGGTGTTCATGTAATACGGCAGCCGCCCGGAGCAGCCGATCCCGGAGATGAACACGATGTTCTCGCGGGCATACCCGAAATCCGGCATCACCTTCTGGGTCTGCGCCAGGATCGAGTAGTCACCGCAGCCGGGGCACCAGCGGACCTCCTGGTCGGACACGAAGTCCTTGCGGGTCAGCTTGATGATCTCGGCGTTCTCGGCGCTGAGCGCCGGCTGGGTCGGGACGGTTGCGTCGGCCGAATGGCCGTTGATCTCGGTCATGGCTTCTCCGCGAGGATGCGCTCGGCTTCCTCGATGATCTCGGCGATCCGGAAGGGCTTGCCGCGCACCCGGTTGTAGCCGACGGCATCGATCAGGAAGCGCGCCCGGATCAGGAGCGAAAGCTGTCCGAGGTTGACCTCGGGGATCAGCACCCGGCGATAGTTCCGGAGCACGGTTTCCGTGTTGGCCGGGAAGGGGTTGAGGTAGCGCAGCTGGGCGTGCGCCACGGACCGCCCCTCACCGGTGAGGCGCTCGACGGCCGACCTGATCGCGCCATAGGTCGAGCCCCAGCCCAGGATCAGCAGCTCGCCCGAGTCGGGACCGAAGACCTCGAGCGTCGGGATGTCGTTGGCGATGCCGGCGACCTTCGCCGCGCGCAACGTCTGCATCCGATGGTGGTTGTCCGGGTCGTAGCTGACGTTGCCGGTCACATCGGCCTTCTCGAGGCCGCCGATCCGGTGCTCGAGGCCGGGCGTGCCCGGGACCGCCCACGGTCGCGCGAGGGTGTCCGGATCGCGCTGGTAGGGGCGATAGGTCGCGGGGTCC
Organism: Candidatus Limnocylindrales bacterium; assembly: GCA_046712485.1. Taxonomy (GTDB): domain Bacteria; phylum Chloroflexota; class Limnocylindria; order Limnocylindrales; family CSP1-4; genus SPCO01. The sequence goes on along the minus strand of JBKKCW010000075.1, from coordinate 6,134 downwards.
GTGGCATTTGGCACCTTGATGCCGGGCAGGTCCGCGAGCGCGGGGATCCGCCAGGGCTCAGACCCCGTCGCCAGGAACGCGTCCGAGAGGTAGACGACCGGCGTCATGTACTTGAGCGCGAGACGGCAGGCTTCGATGGCCAGGTCGAAACACTCGCCAGGCGTCGCCGGGGCCACGATCGGCAGCGGTGAATCCGAGTTGCGTCCGAACATGACCTGGAGCAGGTCAGCCTGCTCGTTCTTGGTGGGCATGCCGGTCGACGGCCCGGCGCGCTGGACGTCGATCACGACCAGCGGGAGCTCGACCATGACTGCGAGCCCCATCGCCTCCGTCTTGAGCGCAATGCCGGGGCCGGACGAGGCCGTCATCGCGAGCGCGCCGCCATACGACGCACCGATCGCGGCGCCGATTGCCGCGATCTCGTCCTCCGCCTGGAACGTCTTGACGCCAAACGCCTTGTAGCCCGACAGCTGATGGAGGATGTCCGACGCCGGGGTGATCGGGTAGCTGCCGTAGAACAGCTGGCGATCGGCGAGACGCGAGGCCGTCACGAAGCCGAGCGCCGCCGCCTCGTTGCCGGTGATGTTGCGATAGGTGCCCGGATCGAGGCGGGCGGGCTTGACCCGGTAGTGGGTGTGGAACGCCTCGGTCGTCTCACCAAACGCGTAGCCGGCCTTCAGGGCCCGCTTGTTGGCCTCCGCGATCACCGGCCGGGCCCCGAACTTGCTGTTGATCCAGCCGAGCGTTGGATCCATCGACCGCTCGTACAGCCAGAACATGAGCCCCAGGGCGAAGAAGTTCTTGGTCAGGTCCTTCTGCTTGCTCGTCATCTCGAGCCCGTCGAGCGAGCGCTCGTTGAGGGTCGAGATGGGGACCTCGAAGACGGTGAACGGCTTGAGCGATCCATCCGTGAGCGGGTTGCTGGCGTAGGCTGCCTTGTTCAGGTTGGCCTGGCTGAACGCGTCGCTGTTGACGATCAGTGCTCCACCGGCGGGCAGGTCGCCGATGTTCGTCTTGAGGGCGGCCGGGTTCATCGCCACGAGCACGTCCGGCTGGTCGCCCGGCGTATGGATCTCGGACGACGAGAAGCTGATCTGGAAGCCCGACACACCCGGCAGCGAACCCGCCGGTGCGCGGATCTCGGCCGGGAAGTCTGGAAGCGTGCTGATGTCGTTGCCAAAGACGGCAGCCGTCCTGGTGAACTGGGTCCCCGTCAGCTGCATCCCGTCGCCGGAATCGCCGGCGAACCGGATCGTGACGCGCTCGAGCTCCTGGATATCCGGGCTGAGCTCGGACTCGCTGGCGGTAGTCATCCGCCTTCTGCCGCCCGCATGCGCTGGTGCGGTCGAGGCGGGAGGTTCAACAGCTCTTCCGGGAACGACTCCGCCAGGTACTTGATGATGTCCGACTGCCGAACGACGCCGACAAGTCGACCCGCCTCATCGATCAGCGGCACGTTGCGATAGCGACCGGTCTGCATCAGGACGATGGCATCGCGGATCGTGTCGTCGAGGTCCAGGGTCCGGGGTTCGGTCGTCATGAGCCGCTCGACGGGCTGACCAAGGTCGACCTGCCCGCCGACGAGACGGGCAAAGATGTCGCGTTCGGTGAGGACGCCGGTCAGGTGCCCACGTTCGTCGCAGACGAACACCGAATCGCCGGTTCCTGTTCGCTGGATCGCCCGGATGCACTTGGCCAGCGGGGTGCCCGGGGCAACCGTCACGGGTTCGCGCCGGCTCAGCACGCGCAACCGTTCTTCGGTCAATGAAGGGACGCGGCGCGCGACTGCGGATTCGGTGAGGTCGCTCACGAGGCCAGTGTAGTGCGTCCTCTGCCCGGGCGAGATCGCGCCCGCCGAGCGTCCGACGTTGGCCGGCTCCGGGCTGTAGCCTCGGGTGGATGGACCGCCGACGCCTGACCGGGATCGTGCTGATCCTCGTGTCCGCTGCTGGCTTCGGGTCGGGGTCGCTGTTTGCCCAGCCGGTCTACGGGGCCGGCGTCGATTGGCTGGTCCTGTCAGCCTGGCGCTTCCTGTTCGGTGCGGGCCTGACCTGGGGCTGGCTGCTCCTGTCCGCCCAACGGCGACGAGGACTCCGGCGCCTTGGGCGCGGCGGGCGGCGGGTCGTGATCGGGACGGTGGCCCTCGGCGTCCTGTACGTCGGCAACTCCGGTGCCTACTACGCCGGGCTCGAAACGGTGTCGCCGTCGTTGGCCGCGTTGATCGTGTTCGTCTACCCGGCCCTGGTGGCAGTCCTGTCGCTCCGGTTTGGCCGTCGCCTGGAGGGCCGGCGCGCCTGGATCGCGCTCGTCGTCGCGCTCGTCGGCGTCGCGCTATCGCTGGGCGGGATCGACCCGGCCGATGCGCCACCGCTCGGCGGGCTGCTCCTGGTGATCGCGTCGCCGATCATCTACTCGCTCTGGATCGTGTTCGCCGCGCGGCTGTCTGGGGAGCGGGAGGATTTGGTCGGCGACGAGGCCGGAGACGGCGCCTCGGCCGCGGCGGCCACCGCCTTGATGATGACCGCGACTGCGGCCGTCTACTGGGTCGCCGCCTTGGCGGGCGGACGTCCCGTGTTGCCAGGCGACATCCCTTCCGAGGCCTGGTTCGGGATCGCCGGCGTCGGCGTGATGTCGACATTCGTGGCGATCCAGACGTTCTATGCCGGGGCGCAGCGGATCGGTGCCGCCCAGGCGTCGCTGATCAGCACGGTGGAACCGGTCTGGACCATCGTCCTGGCCGCGATCCTGTTCAGTGTGGCGCTGACGCCGATCCAGCTCGCGGGTGGCGTATTGATCCTGGGCGGTGTCCTGATTGCCCAGACGGGTCCTGGCTTCGGGCGTGCCCGTTCGCCGGCCGTCCGCGTGGCGGACGAGTAGCGCGTCGGTCCCCGGGCGGACGAGTGACCCGGCCGTCCCCGGGGCGGACGAGTGCTCAACAGGGTCCCCGAGTGGCCGGTTGTGGCGCGGGCTTCCACGCGGCGCCCGATGTTGCCAAGAGGCGCACGCTCCCGATATTCAAGCGTGAGCGATCAACAAATCCGGCGTTCTAGGCCGTCCCAGATCGGGTCCACGAGGAAGATATGGCCGGCGTGCGCCTGTGAGTAACGCGAAAAGCGGACGGGGCGCGGCAGGTCAGGAGCGGGCGGCTCGCACCACTGCCCGAGCACCGTCCGCGATGTACGAGGCATCCGAGCCGATCCCGATGAAACGGAAGCCCAGATCAAGGTGGCGCGGTAGTGCTGTGGCGTCCCGCACGAGGATCCCAGCCGCCTTGCCGCGGGACTCCGCTGCGGCCGCGACCGTCTCGAGTGCCGCGAGGTAGTCGGGGTGATCGAACTGGCCCGGGATGCTCAGACTGTGCGTCAGATCCGTCGGCCCGACGAACAGCACGTCCGCGCCCTCGATCCCCGCGATCTCACCCGCATGCTCGACGGCGCTCGGCGATTCGATCTGGATGATCCCGACGATCAGCTCATTGATCCCGCGGACGTCCGCGTGGCCGCGCTCGCCGAGGCCCGCGCCCCGGGTCGACAGGGCGAGTCCGCGAACGCCATCGGGCGGGAACCGCATGAACGAGATCGCTTCTTCTGCCTGTGCCGGCACGTCCACGCGCGGGATCATCAGCCCGTGCGCGCCGTGGTCGAGGGCGCGACCGATCCGCAGCCGCTCTGCGGACGGCGGTCTGACCAATGCCGTCGTGGGCGTCGTCGAGACCGCGAGGAGGCTCGCCAGGAGGTCGGATTCGGTGCCGGCGCCGTGCTCGAGATCGATGATCAGCCAGTCGAACCCAACCCGGGCCAGGAGCTCCGCGGCGAACGGCGAGCCAAGCGTCACGAACGAGCCGTACAGCGTCTCCCCGGCGTGGATCCGGCGGCGGAGGTCCGAGAAGCCCGGCACCGGCGGCAGTGGCGATCGATCTGTCATATGCCGAATGATGCGCGGTCTGGGCACTGGTCGTGTCGACCACCTCGAGGTCGCGGCCGGTGATCACGTCCAGCTTGTGCCCGGCGGGGCGTGCGGTGGGAAGGCCTCGGTCGTCCCGGTCCCGTCGAGTCCGTGGTCCGGTTCCTGCGTGCGACAAACGCCAATGAACCTTTTGCGGCGTCGCATCATCTGTAGTTGCTGAAGCGCCAATCCGGCGCCACTGGAGCACCGCCAATGCGGACGAGGCTGGTCGAACGGGCACGCGAGGGCGACGACGTCGCGTTCTCCGAACTCGTCGACCTCGACGGCGACACCTGTTACGCGATCGCCTACCGGATCCTCCGGGACGCCGAGCGTGCGCAGGACGCCGTCCAGCAGGCATTCCTCCTCGCCTGGCGCGAACTCCCGCGGCTGCGCGATCCTGACCGCTTCTCGCCGTGGTTGTACCGGCTGCTCGTGAATGCCTGTTACGAGGAACTGCGACGGCACCGGCGATGGGTGTCACGGATCAGGGTTCTCCCGGTCGACGGACCGAGCGGGCCAGATCCTACCGTCTCGGTCGACGACTGGGATGCTCTCGAACGCGCGTTCCAACGGCTGACGCCCGAACACCGCGCGGTCTTCGTCCTGCACCACCACACGGGCCTTCCCCTGGCCGAGGTCGCCGGCATCGTCGGCGTGCCACTGGGCACCGTGAAGTCCCGCCTGCACCACGCGACACGATCCCTGCGCGCGGCGATCGTCACCGACAGCCAGATCGAATCCACGGAGGCACGACTGGCATGACGAACACGTTGTCGCCGCACGACCCCGACGCCATCGTCGCCGCCTGGCTCGAAGAAGGGCCCGTGCAGCTTCCCGAAACCACCCGGCGTGCCATCGACGTCGGCCTCCGATCAACCCGTCAGACCCGGCGCGTCTTGGACGTGCCGTGGAGGCCCACCATCATGCCTTCGGTCGCCCGGCTCGCGGTTGCCGCGGCCGCCATCGTCATCGTTGCCGGAGGCGCACTCTATGTGCTCGCCCCGGGAAACCAGACCGTCGGCGGACCGTCCGCCGCTCCCTCACCGTCCGCCGCGGCGCCTTCACCAACCGCCACCGCACCCTCGGCCTCGCCGTCAGCACAAGCGAACGCCTCGCCGTCGCAGCCACTCACCTGGGAGCGCTACGAGTCCGCGCGGTTCCACTACAGGGTGGAAATGCCGGTCGGCTGGACGCATTCCAACCCGATCGACGACCTCCCGGACCACCTCTTCCCGGGTGAAGAGGTCCAGTACGCCGATCGCTGGGATGACCCGGTCGACCGGTTCCCCTACCTCATCGTCGCCGTCATCGACCCGGTGCCGGAAGCCGACAGCGCATGGCTCGAGCGCGCCGTGGCGTGGTTAATCGCGGACTGTGACGCCGCTGACCCGGTCACCGTCTCCGTCGCAGGTACCACCGGGGAGCGTCGACGAGCCACCTGCGTGGGCGGTCTCTCCACCGAGGTCGTGTTCTTCAGGCAGGCCGCAGGTTCCATTGACCGCATCTTCATGATCGACAGCAGCGCCAACCCAGCGGACGCCGCCCTCGCGTCTGAGATCCTCGATCACGTCCTCGCAACGTTCACCTTGACCAGTCCGACATAGGTCGTCGCCGAAGCCATCGACGAGGTGCGCCTCGCCGCTGAGCGGGCCGCGATCTCGTTCGAGCGCGTCGTCGAGTCAGTCGCGGTCGAGGCAGGGCCGAGCCCCATTCATGCCGGGCCGGCCGTGTCCGCAGAGGAGGCGCCGGATCCCTGACACGCGCACGACCATGCCCAGCTCGCGCGCGGCTCGACGCTGTCCCGAGCGCAGGTGCAACCAGGCAACCGGCCAGGAAGAGGCTCGGTTGGGTCCGACCGGGGAGCGCTCCACAGAAAGAAGGACCGAAGCGAACGCATGTCAACCAGAACGACGAGGAACACAAGCGAGTCATGAAGGAGAACGTCAAGATGATCGGCTCGAAAGGAACGTCCGCTGAACTGGTCCGGTCGGTGGTCGCGGCGCGTCTCGTCCGGGGGCGGCGCGCATTGCGCGCATTCATTCTGGTGCTCACGGCCGTCCTGGGACCGTCGGTCGCCGCCTGCTCCGGGCCGGCGTCGGGGACAGCCAATCCACCACCGGCAACCCTGGCCCCCGCGCCAACAACTGCCGCCCCGACCAAAGCCCCCCCGCCAGCGCCCACGAAGG
>JBKKCW010000074.1:0-7895 GCA_046712485.1 Candidatus Limnocylindrales bacterium | reverse complement strand
GCGGCGGGCCGAGCGGCCCGGGCCCCCTGGTAGTCACCGGGGGCATACAGGGCGCCAACGCACACCATTCGCCCCTCGGATGTTCGCCCCCTGACTGGATGTTGACCCAACAGTCCACCCGGGCTCGGGTCGACGCCCCTGGGCACGCTCAAACCGGCTCGCTGAGGGCTCGCACGGCCCGTTTCGTCTCAGCCAGTCTCTCGGCGACTAAATGAGAGGCAAGGGATGGATGAGACGCGGCGCCTCGCGCTCCTCCCGCGGGCTACCTCGTGGGCGCCGGCAAGCGGAGCTCCTGCCCGGCCACGAGCGGAGTGGTCGTTGTCCAGGGGTTCCGCTCCACGACGACGTCAAACGGCACGCCGAAGTAGTTCGCGATGCTGACAAGGTTGTCTCCCTGCCGGATCGTGTAGATCCAGCAGTCGGGTTCATCGCCACACGGCTCGAGGAGCGCATACCGATCGGAGCTCGGGGTCGGCGTCGCCGGCGGTGTCCGTGTCGGCGAAGCTGAGCGGGCGGGCGTCGGCGAGCGGGTGGGCGTCGCGGTGGCGGCGTCGATGCTCGCGGCCGCACTCGAGTCGGAGCTCGGCATGGCGGACACGGCGGGGGCCTCGCTTGGCGCGGCGGATTCGATGCCGGCCCCCGGACTCTGCGCGGCTGGCAGGTTCAAACCGCCATTGGCGACGACGAAACCGACCGACAGCGCGAAAGACGCGGCAAGGACGAGCAGCGCCCCAACGATTGCCGGCGTTGGCCGCAGCCCCGTGCCCGCCGACGGTGATGGCGTATCGACCATCAGGTGCACGCCTCGGCGGAACCGCGGGCAGTTGACGTGGGCTCGTGCAAGGCAGGCGTACTCCTGCTGTCGAAAGGATTGTGGTGCGGCGTCACCGAGGGCGGTGCATGCGTTTGCCTCGTCCGGCCATCGGGTTGGGTCCCCCAGCTGGCCACTGCGGACGGCACGTAAGAATGGGCAGATGTCCGGCTCCGACATGGTGGCGCGCGCGTTGTCCATGTCCCTCCCGCCATCGGGCGATGGTGGTGCCTTGGTCGCCCGGCGCATCCGCGGGGCAGCTGCCCTGAGTGGATCGGCGCGGAGTCTAGTACCTTTCGCCTGTTGCCGTGGCGGGACGGGCGATGCTAGGCTCCGGCACCAATGTCGGGCGGACCGTCCGATCGAAGGCTGTCTAGAGGCCCACGACCCGTCCTCATGGCGCTCCCGCTCCCGGTGATCCCGCAGCAACCCGACGCCTTCCACCTGGCGCCGCATCGCATTAAGCGGTGCACGTTCCGCCGGCTGATCAATGTCGAGGTCGGCGGCGAGCGCGTCTACGACGTCGAATGCCTCTACCCGAATCGCAAGGTCCCGATCCCGCTTGGCGACCTCGAGGCCGCCGCGCCGGTCTGCAACTCCTGCTCGGCGCCGCACATCTTCCGCCCCGACGAGGACTAACCCGGCGCGAGGTCCGGGCTTCGCGATCGCCCGGCGAAACGGCCCATCGCCCGACCGACGGGCTCACCGCGGCTGAGGCCTCACCGAACCTCCCTTGCGGCCACGGCAAAAGGATGCCTCCCGCTTGGGGGGACCCTGCGGGGAAACCTTCTTCTCCATTGCGACGCATTCGAGGACGACTCCGTCCGGGAGCGTAATCGCCGTCCGCTCTACCTCGCGGAACCCGTAGTGCGCGTACAGGGCGTGGCCGGGCATTGTGGCCATCAACGCGAGCGTCTTGAAGCCCGCCTCCCGGGCTGCCGCCTCGCACGCCTGCAGGATCCGGGTACCAAGGCCCCGCCGTGTCCAATCCCCGCGCACAAACATCGCGCGAACTCGTGCGGGTTCTGTGATCGGGTCGAGGAGCCCGGCGCGTCCCTCCTGATCCGAGGAACCGCTGTAGAGCTTGTCCCGCTTGCTCCAACCTCCGCAGGCGACGATGTCAGCTCCGGCCTCGATGACGAAATACGTCTGATCCTCAATCGGCAGCGGGTCGACGTGGGCAACGTACCTGACGCTCGAGGCGGTCTGCTGAGCGGTGTAAAGGCGGGGAACAGCGCCCGGGTTGAACTCTTCATCAGGTCGTCGATCGTGTTTCGATCGCCAGCATTTGCTAGCCGCAGGGTCGGTTCGGCGTTGGACGGCGTCGGCTCCATTCCCCGGATCGTACGCTGCCCCGTGCTGCATCGTCCTCGGCATCGTTCGGGCTTGCGTTGGCCCGTCGAGGCTGGTCGCGGGAGGCCTCACTGAGCCTTCCTTGCAGCCACGGCAAGTAACGGACATTCGCTTGCTGGGGAGGCAAGCAAATCAAGCCTCGGGACGGATGCGGCACGATCCCTTGCGGGCACCGCAAGAAGGTGGCTCGCATCGACGTGCCATAAGCGGCAACCTGGCAAACCCTTGCTCCCCTGGCAACTTCGAATGGGTTCCTGACAAATGGCCGCGTGACAAACGACTGTACTTGCACCGGGGGCAACCGCCAGAGTTCGGCCCCTCCTGGGGCCGGCCAAACGGAGCGCCCGAGTCGCGAGCACCGTGGGGCAACCATCGATCAGGAGAGTCGGCGGGGGTCGGCGGGGCGATTGTCAGCGGGGCGGTCTGTAAGCCGAGTTCTGTCCCGCCCGCTGTGCGGCGGGCGGAGATGGCCATCCATCTGGGGCCGCCGGTTGCCCGACGGCTCATGCGGCCGACCCGAGGGCTGGGCAGCGCACCTCTCCCCCACTGACGGTTGCCCGCCAGCGGGTTGCGCCCTCCTATTTGGCCTTGCTCCGGGTGGAGTTTGCCCGTTTCACTCCGACCGACGGCTCGCGCCGCCCGCCGGCATCGTCACTGTGGCACTTGTCCTCGCCTTGCGGCGGGCGGGCGTTACCCGCCACCCTGCGCTGAGGAGCTCGGACTTTCCTCACGCCGCCGGGTTGCCCCGGTACGTCGCGCGACCATCCGACCACCTCGCTGACGATCCGATTCTACCTCAGCCTCGCGAAACCGGCCCCAATTCCGAACGTCCGTTCAAGGGGGCCGGCATCGGTCGGCGCCTGATCGCCGCGATCCCCCGGCGAGTTCAGGACGGGCGAACCACCACCCGTGGCGGCCCACCCGCCGCAACCCGGTCGATGGCGTCGTTGGCGAGCGCATCGGCGACCGAGTTCTGGGCCCGAGGCACGTGGGCAGCGCTCCAGCGCTCGAACCGTGCAAGGACCCCCCGGCACGCGGCCCAGAGCGGGATCAGCTTGGCGTCCTTGACCCGCCAGCGGCCCATGAGCTGCTCCACGATCAGCTTGGAATCGAGCAGCAGGTGCACCTCGCGGGCGCCGAGCTCCAGGGCAAGCTCGAGTGCCCGGAGCGTCCCGCTGTACTCGGCTACGTTGTTCGTCTGGACGCCAAGGAACTCGGAGATCGATGCGTCGGGGCTGGCTCGCGGGTCGCGTGCGTCAGAGCGATCGAGATCGTAGAGCGCGGCCCCGAGCGAGGCCGGTCCGGGGTTCCCGCGCGCGGCGCCGTCGGTCCGGATCAGGAAACCCTGGCTCACTCGTCGGGCGGCGGGGGCGTTCCCTGCAACACGGGCAGCTCGACGTTTGGACCACGGGAGCCGCCATCCCCGCGGAGCGCCCGCCAGAACAGCTGGATCGGGTCGTAGTACCTGTCGGCGACCCGCTCCTTGAGCGGGATGATCGCGTTATCCGTGATCTTGATGTGCTCGGGGCAGACCTCGGTGCAGCACTTGGTGATATTGCAGTAGCCGATCCCGCCGCCGTCCTTGAGGTACTCGCGCCGGTCCGCCTGGTCGATCGGGTGCATCTCGAGCCCGGCTGCGCGGACGAGATAGCGGGGCCCCATGAACGGCTTCTGGGTCTCGTGGTTGCGCAGCACGTGGCAGACGTCCTGGCACAGGAAACACTCGATGCATTTCCGGTATTCCTGCACGCGCTCGATGTCCTGCTGTTGCCAGCGCCAGTCCTCCTGGGGCACGTCGGACGGCGGCGTGAACGGCTCGATCGTCTTGTTGACCTCGTAGTTCCACGAGACGTCGGTCACGAGGTCGCGGATCAGCGGGAAGGCGCGCATCGGCTCGACGGTGATCGTCTCGTCGAGATCGAAATCGGACATGCGCGTCTTGCAGGTCAGCCGCGGCCGGCCGTCCACCTCGGCGCTGCATGAACCGCACTTGGCCGCCTTGCAATTCCAGCGCACGGCGAGGTCCGGCGCCGCGTGGCCCTGGATCCAGTGGAGCGCGTCGAGGACGACCATCCCCTCCTCGACCGGGACATTGAATTCGTCGTAATGTCCCGCGGTCGACGGGTCGCCGCGGAACACCTTCATGTGTGCGTCCGGCATCCGATCCTCCGCTAGTGCCCACTGCCGAGGAGGCCGCGCAGCTCCTCGGTCATCGGTGGGAGCGCCGAGGTCCTGACCGACATCGACCCATCCGGCGCCCTGACGACCACGCTGTTGAGCCCGCTCCATTTCGCGTCGTCGGTGGCCGGATGATCCAGGCGGCTGTGGGCGCCACGACTCTCGGTCCGCTGGCGCGCGCTGCGCGTGATCGCCTCCGAGACGGTCAGCAGGTTGCCGAGCTCGAACACCAGGTTCCAGCCTGGATTGTAGGCTCGCCCACCGGATGCCCTGACCTTCTTCCAACGCGCACGCAGATCGGCCAGCTGCCGGATCGCCTCGTCCAGGTCGGCTTCCTCCCTGAAGATCCCGACGAGGCGCTGCATCACCTCCTGCAGGTCGCGCTGGATCGCGTACGGATCCTCGCCGGCGACCGCGGGTCGTTCGAGCGGCGCCGCCAGCTCGGCGTTGGCGTCCTGGAGCTGCACCGGGTCGAGATACGACGCAGCGGGTCGACCGGAGGAGTGGCGTGCCGCCGCCGCGCCCGCCCTGGCACCAAAGACGAGCAGATCCGACAGCGAATTGCCACCCAGCCGGTTCGCGCCGTGCATCCCGGCGGCAACCTCGCCGGCGGCAAACAAGCCAGGCGTCGTCGTCGCCCCGGTTTCGGCATCCACACGGATGCCACCCATCACGTAATGGGTCGTCGGACCAACCTCCATCGGTCCCCGGGTGATATCGACGTCCGCGAGCTCCTTGAACTGCTCGTACATCGAGGGCAGCTTGCGGCGAACGTGATCGGCGGGCAGGTAGCTGATGTCCAGGAACACGCCGCCGTGCGGAGATCCGCGCCCCTCGCGGACCTCGGTGTAGATCGCTCGCGCGACGTTGTCACGAGTCGACAGCTCGGGAGGCCGGCGGGCGTCCGTCTCGCGACCCTGCGACAGCGCGGTCACCCAGCGCGCTGCCTCCTCGTCCGTCTCGGCATATTCCGCTCGACGATCATCGGGCAGGTACTTCCACATGAAGCGCTCCCCGTTGGCGTTGCGCAGGATCCCGCCCTCGCCGCGCACCGCTTCGGTCACCAGGAGACCTCGGACGCCGGGCGGCCAGACCATCCCGGTCGGGTGGAACTGGACGAACTCCATGTCGATCAGTTCGGCTCCAGCCTCGTAGGCCAGCGCCTGCCCGTCTCCGCTGTACTCCCAGGAGTTCGACGTGACCTCGTAGGCCTTGCCGATCCCGCCGGTGGCAAGCACCACGGCCTTCGCGCCGAAGGTGATCGGCTGCCCCGTCGTCCTCCAGTAGCCAAAGGCCCCGCGCACGCCGTCAGCGCCCGTGATCAGCCGGGTGATCGTGCACTCCATGTACACCTCGATCCCGGCCGCGACCGCACGATCCTGCAGCGTCCGGATCATCTCGAGCCCGGTCCGGTCCCCGACGTGGGCCAGTCGCGGATGCGAGTGCCCGCCGAACGGTCGTTGCAGGATTCGTCCGTCGTCGGTCCGGTCGAACACCGCGCCCCACAATTCGAGCTCGCGGACCCGCTCCGGGGATTCCATCGCGTGGAGCTGGGCCATGCGCGGGTTGTTCAGGAGCTTGCCACCGACCATCGTGTCGCGGAAGTGGATCTGCCACGTGTCCCCCGCGGCCACGTGAGCGAGCGCCGCGGCCACACCGCCTTCGGCCATCACCGTGTGCGCCTTGCCCAGGAGAGACTTGCACACGAGTCCGACGTCTGCGCCGGCATCCCTGGCCGCGATCGCTGCCCGAAGCCCTGCCCCACCGGCTCCGATCACCAGGACCTCGTGGGCGCGCCGTTGGAGCTTGGTCAGATCGGGCATGTGCGCCTGGCCTAGAAGCGGATCGCTGGGTCGGCGATCGCCCCGATGGCCAGCAACCGCACGTAGATGTCGGCAAATGTCACGACGATCAAGCTTGCCCAGGCCCAGGCCATGTGGTGGAGGTTCAACGCGGTCACCCGCCGCCACAGGCTGTGCCGAACCTTGGCCCGGCGCGAGCACGAGAAGCAGTCCATGCGCCCGCCGACGATGTGTCGCAACGAGTGGCAGGACAGCGAGTAGCCCGTCAGCAGGAACGCATTGACAAACAGGATGCCGACGCCGAGCCCGAGCCTGACCTGCCCCTCATGGAGCAGCGCAACCGCGGCGTCCACCCACAGGAAGAACAGCGGGATGAACGCGAGGTACAGGAAGAGCCGGTGGAGGTTCTGGAGGATGAACGGGAAGCGGGTCTCCATCGCGTAGCCCTTGTGGATTGGTGGCTCCCCCACCGCGCACCCGGGCGGATCGGCGAAATAGAACCTGTAGTAGGCCTTGCGGTAGTAGTAGCAGGTGGCGCGGAAGCCCAGCGGCACCCACAGGATGAACAGACCGGGGCTGATCCAGGTCGGGAGCCAGTCGGGTCGGAACAACGGGGAGAAGAGCGGCGAAAGATAGCCATCCACCTCGTAGGGGGTCCCGAGAAGGGGCGTCAACAGGATCCCGCTCACGAAGAGGTAGGTGGCGCAGACCGTGAACAGCACGGCCTGGACGCCCGGAGCCAGCGCCCAGGCGTCGCGCCGGTTCGTTGCCCCAAGACCCTGACGCGCGGTGCCCGCCGGCTTGCGAGGCAATCGGAGGCTGGCAGGGATCCCGGTCATCGGGCCGCCGGGGCCGCGGCCAACCTGCCGATCACCGCGTCGGCAAAGGCAGCCGTCCCTGCCGTTCCCCCGAGATCCGCCGTGACGGTCCGGCCCTCGGCGATGATGTCGCGGACGGCGGACTTGACCCTGGCGCACTCCTCGGGATAGCCGAGGTGGCGGAGCATCAGGGCACCGGACAGGATCAAGGCCGTCGGGTTCGCCCGGTCGAGCCCCGCGTACTTGGGGGCGGACCCGTGGACGGGTTCGAAGACAGCCGCCTCGGTGCCGATGTTGGCACGGGGGGCGACGCCCAGCCCACCGACGAGACCCGCGGCCAGGTCGCTGACGATATCCCCATAGAGGTTCGGCAGGACCAGGACGTCGTAGAGATCGGGCTTCTGGACAAGCTGCATGCACATGTTGTCGACGATCCGATCCTCGAACTCGATGCGCCCGTCGTACTCGGCGGCAACGGTCCGGCAGCTCTCGAGGAACAGGCCGTCCGACAGCTTCATGATGTTGGCCTTGTGGACTGCCGTCACCTTGTGCCGGCCATTGGCGACGGCGTAGTCGAACGCGAACCGGGCGATCCGCTCGGACGCTGCGCGCGTGATGATCTTGATGCTCTCCGCCGCATCGGGCCCGACCATATGCTCGATCCCGGCGTACAGGTCCTCGGTGTTCTCACGGACGATCACGAGGTCCACGTCCTCGTAGCGCGTGTCGAGCCCCTTCATCGAGCGCGCCGGACGCAGGTTCGCGTAGAGCCCGAGCTTCTGGCGCAGCGTCACGTTGGCGCTTCTGAACCCGGCGCCGACCGGCGTCGTGATCGGGCCCTTGAGGGCGACCTTGTTCCGGCGAATGGAGTCGAGCAGCGCGGGAGGGAGCGTGGTGCCGTGCTCGGCCAGCGCCCCCCCACCGGCCCTGAAT
>JBKKCW010000073.1:0-9998 GCA_046712485.1 Candidatus Limnocylindrales bacterium | reverse complement strand
CTGCTGTCGCTCGGGTTCCGACCCACCTGGCTGCAACCGGATCGGACTTGGCGCCTGGCCGCGACCGCGTCGCTCGCGATGGCCGCAGCGGCGGAAGAGGTCGCCGGGTTGTCGGACGGGGCAGTGCTCCTGAAGTGGCCAAACGATCTCGTCCTCGAGACCACGGCCGGGCCGCGCAAGCTTGCGGGCGTCCTGGGCGAGAGCCAGGGTCTCGGCAGCGACGATCCGCGGCTGATCGTCGGGCTGGGCGTCAATGCGGATTGGCGGGCAGCCGACTTTCCGCCCGGGCTTGCCGACGCGATGACGTCCCTGCGCGAGGCGGCCGGCGATCGACCGATCGACCTGGTCCGCCTCCGCCACGCCTTCCTCGATCGACTCGTCGTCGGGATCGGTTCCCTCCGCGCCGGGCGGTTCGACGCCGCTGAATGGGCGGGACGCCAGCTGACGACCGGCCGCGTGATCCGGCTCGAAGGCGGGGACCGGGAGGAGACGGTCCGGGCAATCGGGGTCAACGTGGAGACAGGGGCGCTCGTCGTGGAGGACGCCGCTGCCGGCACCGGTGAGCGACAGGTCATCGTCGGCGAGATCGGCCACGTGCGCCTGGCGGACGCCACCGAGCCGGTGCAGGTGTAACAACGATGGCCCGACCGGCATTCTGGAAGGTGGGACGCCCGGAGGATGGCGAACCGCGCCTGGCCCACCTCGACCGCGATCGACGCCTGGTGGAGGCTGCCCAGGCAGACCCGGCCCGCTTCGAGGCCCTGTACCGGAAGTATCTCGCCCAGGTGTACAGCTTCGCGTACTACGAGCTCCGCGACCATCACGAGGCGGAGGACGCCACGGAACGAACCTTCCTCTCCGCGCTGGCCAACCTCGGCCGCTTCGAGGAGCGAGCCCGGCCTGCCGATGGCGCCGGAGCGTCGACGTTCCGGGTCTGGCTGTTCCAGATCGCCCGCAACGCCGTCGCCGAACGTCGCCGCAGGATCCGCCGGCATCCGGAGGCCCCGCTCGAGGCAGCGCTCAACGTCGCCGATCCGATGAATGTCGAGGTCACCGCGGTTCGCCACGACGAGGCCGGGGCGGCCATCCGGGCGCTCGACAAGCTCCCGGACGACCGCCGTCGGGCGCTCGTCCTGCGGTTCGTGGACGAGATGTCGACGCGCGAGATCGCGGGCGTCCTTGGTCGTTCCGAGGGAGCGGTGCGGGTCCTGATCCACCGCGCGCTCCGCAGCGTCGCGCGCGAGCTCGACGACCCGTCGCGGTGACGGGCTACACGGCCGGACACGTCAGCCGGGAATCGCAGCAGGTCGACGCACTCATCACCGACCGGTATATCGACACGATCCTGGCCGCGCACGGGCGCGGCGCCGACTCCGGTCCGCTGCCTCTCGATCGCCGACCCGAAGACGCCATCCGGCTCGTGGTCGATAGGCTGGCCCGGGATCTGCCACGCCTCCATCCGTCATTCCGGTTCGAGGAGTCGCTGAGCGCGAAGCTCAACGCGGCCGCGCAGCGGATGTATCGACCGCGGCCGGCCCCTGGCGACGGGGTCCTCGTGCCGCTCGCCGACAGCATGGCCGGCCCTGACCTCGTCGTCGCGGTGACGCATCCGCGACCCTGGGGTGAGATGCACATCGAGGTGGGCAGGCCCCTGCTGATCGGTGGCGCGATCACCTCCGCGGCGATCTCGCTCGCGGGGGCAGCCTATGTCGCGTGGCGGATCCGTCATCCGCACCACGGCCCCATGGCCCGTGCCGTCCGCGCCGTGGCCAGGACGAGGCTTGCCTGATGCCCCTCAAGCTTCCCTCGTTCCGCGCCCGCCGCAACGTCTACCCGGCCGACCTGTGGACGAAGTGCCCGACCTGCGAGGAGATGCTCTTCAACAAGCAGCTCGACAAGCAGATGCGGGTCTGTCCCAACTGCGGCCACCACTTCCGTCTCAGCGCCGCCGCACGGATCGAACTGCTCGTGGACGCCGGGACCTGGACGGAGCGTGATCCCGGCCTGCAGTCGGTGGACGTGCTCGGGTTCGTCGATCAGAAGCCGTATCCGGACCGGCTGATCGCCGCGCAGACGGCAACCGGACTGCGCGACGCGGCCGTCTGGGGGACCGCCGCGCTCGGCGGCAGCCCCGTGGTCCTGTGCGTCATTGACTTCGGGTTCATGGGTGGGTCCATGGGCGCGGTCGTCGGCGAGAAGGTCACCCGCGCGGCCGAACACGCACTCGAGTCGCGCACCCCCTTGATCGTCGTCAGTGCCTCGGGTGGCGCGCGGATGCAGGAAGGGACCCTCGCCCTCATGCAGCTCGTGAAGACTCTTGCCGCGGTCGAGAGACTGAAGGATGCCGGGGTTCCATTCCTGAGCGTGCTCTCCGACCCCACGACCGGCGGCGTCTTTGCGTCCTTCGCAGCGGTCGGCGACATCAACATCGCCGAACCGAATGCCCTCATCGGATTCGCCGGCTCGCGCGTGTCGTCGGGCACGATCGCGCAAGAGCTGCCCGCCGGCTTCCAGCGTTCGGAGTTCCTGTTCAGCCACGGCTTCATCGATCGGATCGTGCGACGAGCCGAGCTCCGCGACGAGCTGGCGCATCTCCTGGGCCTATTGCCGACTCGCCCAACGGTCGTGCCCACCATGATCCAGCCGCTCGACGTCGATCTGGACCGCTTCCGGCCGATGTCGTTCCTGAGCGCGCTCGTCGAGAAGGTCGGCGAGATCGGTGTGGGTGAGGATCGCGCCGATCGTGATCACGCCACCGTCGCCGACCCACGGGACGCCGTCTGGTCCCGCGTGCAGCTCGCCCGGAACCTGCACCGTCCTCGCACGCTCGAGCTCGCCGCGGCCATGACCGATGACTTCGTCGAGCTCCACGGCGACCGGCTCTTTGGCGATGACACCGCCATGGTGACCGGCCTCGCGCGGCTCGACGGACGGCGGATCGTGGTGATCGGGCAGCAGAAGGGCAAGGACACCGACGAGAACATCCGGCGCAACTTCGGCATGCCCCATCCGGAGGGCTACCGCAAGGCGATGCGGCTGATGCAGCTGGCCGAACGGTTCGGCCTGCCGGTCGTGACGTTCGTGGACGTCCCTGGCGCCCATCCGGGGCCCGAGTCCGAGGAGCGCGGCATCGCCGAATCGATTGCCCGCTCCATCGGGCTGATGAGCCGGCTGCGGACGCCGATCGTGGCCGTCATCACGGGCGAAGGGGGCTCGGGTGGCGCCCTGGCGATCGCCGTCGGCGACGTGGTCGTGGCGCTCGAGAACGCGGTCTACTCCGTGATCTCTCCCGAGGGCTGCGCGTCCATCCTGTGGCGGACGCCGGACGAGGCGCCCACGGCTGCGCTGGCCATGAAGATGACGGCCGCCGACCAGGAGTCGCTCGGCGTCGTCGACATCGTGGTTCCGGAACCGCGCGAAGGTGCGCACACCGACCACACCGAGACCGCGCGCCGTCTCAAGGCAATCATCCTGGATCGGCTCGCCGCACTCGATGATCTGACGATCGACCAGCTCGTCGAGGCCCGCTACCGTCGCTACCGGCTCCTCGGGTCGTACACTGAGGCCGAGTTGCCGGAACCCACGCCGCCGCTGGCCGGCCGTGGCATCGGCGACCGTCTGCGCGACCTGCTCGGCCCCGGCCGCCGGGTGGTCGGCGGCGTGACGCCGTCCTGGTCACGCGACGAGCCGCCAGCCCGCGAGGAGGTGTAGCGAGTGCCCGACCAGCGCCCAAGCCCGGTCGTTTCTGGTGGCCCGGTCGTCTGTGGCGGCCCGGTCGCCCCTGGTGGCCCGGTCGTCTCTGCAAGCCCGGTCGCTCCTGGTGGCCGTTCTTCGTGGAAGAACAAAGCCGCCGGTTATGAAGCGAACGCGCCTTCGACTGCCTCAGACCGAGCGGTCGGCTCCGCGCTGACTGGGAATCTGACCTCAACGCTGTCCAATGAGGGCCGGAAGAGCGTGGATCTGGGGCGATTGCGCCTGCTGGGGATCGGGGCGACTGCCTGGGAGCCAAAGATTCGCCGACCAAGCCACGTCGGAGCGCCGTTTGTCCTCCAGGGACGAACATGCTCCGAAGCGCCACGCTCCGAAGCCTGCTCCGAAGCAGCCGACTCCCCGGGAAGGGCAGCACATGTCTGACACGGTCGGGATGGAGACCCGAGAAGCGCCAAGCTCCGAAGCGGAACGTAGCGCGAACCACGCCGCGATTGCTGGCTCGATCGACGAGCTCCTGCCCGCCCTGATCGCGAAGCTCGGTGCGACCGGGCTCGCCGAGCTCGAGGTCCGCGAAGGTGGTCTGCGGGTGCGCCTGTGTCGCCCGGCGGACGGCACGATCACCCACGACCGACGCTCTACGGACCGGCAGCGTGGAGAATGGCACCGCAGCCCGGGAACACCTTCCACGACCGCACACACCGGTGGTCTGACTCCGGTCGGCCCGGGGCGCGACGTCCGCGACGGCCATGATGCGCCAGCAGGCGGTGATGGCGCGGACACCACCCGTCAGGCCGAGCCGCGCGCGGTGGCGACGTCGCCCGCAGTCGGGATCTACCAGCCGCGCGCCGAGGCCCGCGCCGGGACGAGGGTCCGTGCGGGGGATCGGCTCGGGATGGTGGACATGCTCGGCGTGCCCCAGGAAGTGGTCGCACCGACCGACGGGCTGGTCGGGGCGAGCCTGGTGGACGCCGGTGAGGCCGTCGAATACGGCCAGCAGCTCGTCGTCATCGAATTCGCGACCGCGGGGTCGGCTCCGGGCGGGGGAGCCACGACCGCGGGGTCGGCCCCGGGCGGGGGAGCCCCGGGCGGCGCATCCGCGACGCCTCCAGCGACGATGGACACCTGACCGGTGTTCCGCAAGATCCTGATCGCCAACCGCGGCGAAATCGCCCTGCGCATCCTCCGCGCCTGCCGCGTCCTTGGGGTCGAGTCGGTCGTGGCCTACAGCGAGGCTGACCGCGAGTCGCTTGCCGTCCAGCTCGCCGACGAGGCGATCTGCATCGGTCCGGCCGACGCCAAGCGGTCGTACCTCTCGGCGTCGGCGGTCATCTCCGCGGCACTGATCACGGGTTGCGACGCGATCCATCCTGGTTATGGGTTCCTGTCAGAGGACGAGGGGTTCGCCGAGGTCGTGGCGGCGCATGGCCTCACGTTCATCGGTCCACCCGCCGCGGTCCTCGAGCGCTTTGGCAGCAAGTCGAGCACCCGCGCCCTCCTCGCCGCGCACGGCCTGCCGACGATCCCGGGCTCCGAGGGCATGCTCCGCGACGAGATGCACGCGCTTGGCGAGGCCGAGCGGATCGGCTATCCGGTCCTGATCAAGCCTTCGGCCGGTGGCGGCGGCAAGGGGATGCGCATGGTGCGCACCCCCCGCGAGCTCGAGTCGGTGCTCCGGGTCTGCCGCTCGGAGGCCAAGGCGGCGTTTGGCGACGACTCGCTCTATCTCGAGAAGTGGCTCGACGAGAACCGACATGTCGAGATCCAGGTCATCGTCGATCGCTATGGGCATGGCGTCCACCTGGGTGAGCGTGACTGCTCGGTCCAGCGGCGGCACCAGAAGATCATCGAGGAATCGCCGACGCCTGCCCTGTCAGCGGCCGCCCGCGCCGAGCTCGCCGAACGGGCGATCGCGGCAGCAGTCGCCGCCGGTTACGAGAACGTCGGGACGCTCGAGTTCCTCGTCGACTCGACCGGGGCGTTCTACTTCATCGAGATCAACTGCCGGATCCAGGTCGAACACCCGGTCACGGAGATGTTGACCGGGATCGACATGGTCGCCACCCAGATCCGAATCGCCGCGGGTGAGCCCCTCGGCTTCAGTCAGCCCGACGTGACGTTCAGCGGGCACGCCATCGAGTTCCGGATCAACGCCGAGGATCCGGCCCACGAATTCCGCCCTAGCGCTGGCGTGGTCGAGCGCTATCACGCGCCGGGTGGTCCGGGCGTCCGGGTCGACTCGCACATGTACAGCGGCTACGACGTGCCGCCCTTCTACGACTCGCTCCTGGGCAAGCTCATCGTCTGGGGCCCGGACCGCGCGACGGCCATCGCCCGGAGCCGGGTGGCCCTCGACGAGCTCGTCATGGACGGGCTCACCACGAACGTCTCGATCCACCAGGCGATGCTGCTCAACGAGACTTTCCTCGAAGGTCGAATGACCACGAACCTGCTCGATCGGGTGGGGAGTGCGGCGTTCCTGGCTGCGGCCGCCCGCGGGTGACCGCCCGGGACGTCGTGCAGACCTGCACACACCGGGCCGCATGTCCAGCCCCGGAACCGCGACACTGGAAGCCATCACGCCGGAGCCGCCCATGACGACCACGAGCGCCGACACGACGATCCATACCACGGCCGAGATCCAGGCCCTCATCCCGCACCGCTGGCCGTTCCTGCTCGTTGACCGGATCGTCGAGTACGACGCGGAGGCCAAGCGGATCGTGGGGCTCAAGGGCGTGACGGCCTCGGAGTGGTTTTTTCAGGGCCACTTCACGTCGCTCCCGGTGATGCCGGGGGTGCTCCAGGTGGAGGCCCTCGCCCAGACGATGGCGGTCTGCGTTGCCAAGCAGCCAGGCTTCGGCGATCGCCTCGGGCTCTTCGCCGGCATCGACGAGTGCCGCTTCAAACGCGTCGTCAGCCCAGGCGACACCCTTCGGCTCGAGGTCGCCATGGACAAGCTCGGCGGGCGGTTCGGTCGCGGTCGCGGCGTCGCCACGGTGGACGGGGAAATTGCCTGCCAGGCGACGCTCAGCTTCATCATCCCGAGTGAGGGGGTTCTACGGTGACGCGCTTCGTCGTCCTGTCCGACGTGCATGGCAACGTCGTGGCGCTCGAGGCGGTGCGCAGGGCCCTTCGCGCCGAGAAGCCGGATTTCGTCGCGATCGCGGGCGATCTCGTCCTCAACGGCCCTGACCCGGCCGCCACGGTCGATCTCCTGCAGCAGATGGAGGGCGAAGGGGCCGCCATCGTCAGCGGCAACACGGACATCGCGGTGGCCGACTTCGACTTCGCGGCTGCATTTCCGTGGATGGCCGACGGCGTCCCGGAGACGTTCCAGGCCGCGGCCGAATGGGCGCACGACGCCCTGGGCGACGAACGCGTGGCATGGCTCCGTCGCCTGCCGTCCGAGCGCCGGCTGCGTGCCGACGACGGGACGATGGTCCTGATCTGCCACGCATCGCCCGGCTCGCAGACCGCCGGCTTTGACCAGGAGCTCGAGTCGAGCATCGTCACCGAGCGTGTCTCGCGGACGGACGCTCGGGTGATCGCCTGCGGGCACACCCACCTGCCCGAGATCCGCGACCTCGGCTGGAAGCTGATCGTCAATGATGGATCGGCGGGCTACGTCTTCGACGGGGACCCGACCGCGTCGTGGGCGCGAATCGACATCGTGGATGGCGAGATCACGGCGGAGATCAAGCGAACCGAATTCGACGTGCTGGCCGTGGCCAACGCGATCTCGGCGCGCGGCCTTCCCGGCGACGTCTATCGGGCGGCCACGGTACGCACCGGAAAACTCGTTCGATGATCCGGCGGACGGCGTCCCGATGACCGCGCGACGCGTGGTGGTCACCGGGATGGGGATGATCACGGCACTCGGCAACGACGTGCCGGCAAGCTGGGCGGGTCTGGTGGAGGGTCGATCGGGCATCCGAACGATCGAATCGTTCGACCCGTCGCGGCTCGAGTCCCGGATCGGCGGTGAGGCCCTGGGCTTCGACGCGAGCGGATTGCTCGATCGAAAGGAGCTCCGCCGGACGGACCGGTACGCCCAGTTCGGTCTCGTGGCCACGGCCGAAGCGCTTCGGGGGGCCGGGCTGCCGGAGCGGTTCGAAGGCGAGCTTGCCGAACGGACTGGCGTGATCCTCGGAACCGGGCTTGGTGGCGTCGGCACGCTCCAGGAAGGGTTCACCACGAACGCCCTTCGCGGCCCGAGCCGGATCAGCCCGTTCCTCGTGCCGATGGGCATCCCCAACGTCGGCGCCGGCCAGATCGCCATCCAGTTCGGGATGACCGGCATCAACTTCACGACCGTGTCTGCCTGCGCCACGGGTGGTCACGCGATCGGGGAGGCGAGCGAGATCATCCGGCGCGACGACGCAGACGTGATGGTCGCCGGCGGTGCGGAAGCAGCGATCTTCGAAGGCATGGTCGGCGGCTTCGACTCGATGAAGGCGCTCTCGAGGCGAAACGACGATCCAGCCGGAGCCTCGCGGCCGTTCGATAGCGGTCGAGACGGCTTCGTCATCGGCGAAGGCGCTGGCGTGGTCGTCCTCGAGTCGCTCGAACACGCCGAGGCTCGCGGCGCCGAGATACTGGCGGAACTCGTCGGTTATGGCGCGACCGCCGACGCGTCGCACATCACGCTGCCCGCGCCCGGCGGGATCGGCGCCGTTCGGGCCGCGCGACGGGCGCTCGAGAAGGCCGGTGTCGAACCCGGCGACATCGACCACGTCAACGCGCACGCAACGTCCACGCCGGAGGGCGACAAGGCCGAGCTCCAGGCGATCAGGACCATCCTCGGCGAGGATGCCGGCCGGGTGGCGATCACGGCCAACAAGTCGATGCTCGGTCACACGCTCGGGGCGGCCGGCGCGATCGAGGCCATCGTCACCGTTCTCTCGATCCGTGAAGGTTGCATCCCACCGACGATCAACCTTGCCGATCCGGACCCTGCCGGCGCCGGATTGGACCTGACGCCCAACGTGGCTGCGCGTCGCGACGTCCGCGTTGCGCTGAACAATTCGTTCGGCTTTGGTGGTCAGAACACGGCCCTCATCTTCCGGCGGTGGGACGCGTGAACGAGGCCGCGCATTCACCAGACGGGCCTGACGGTTCGCCGGCGGCCCCCGGCCCGGACGACGACCTGCTCACCTTGATCGATCGCCTGGCGGACCTGCTCCATCGCTCCGACCTGACCGAGCTCGAGATCGAATCCGGCGGTACCGGCGTCATCCTGCGCAAGGCTGTCGCGGTGGCACCGTCCGCCAGCGTGCCCGCCATCCCAGGTGACGGTCAGGGCCGCGCCGATGAGCCCGATGCGCCACGGGAGCCCGTCGCGCCGAGCGTGCCGTCGATCAAAGCGCCGCTCACCGGCATCTTCTACGCGTCGCCCGCCCCGGGCAGTGCGCCCTACGTCAAGGTCGGCGGGGAGGTTGCGGTCGGCCAGGTCATCGGCCTGATCGAGGCGATGAAGCTGTTCAACGAGATCAAGTCGGACCTTGACGGTCGCGTGGTGAGAGTCGTGCCCGAGACGGGCGCACTGGTCAAGGCCAAGCAGCCCCTCATCGAGGTGGAACCGCTGTGAACACGTCCGTGACACGCGCCCACGTCACCGGCTGGGGCCGTTACGCGCCCTCGCAGGTCCTGACCAACAAGGATCTCGAGCGGATGGTCGACACGTCCGATGAATGGATCGTGTCCCGAACGGGGATCCGGGAGCGACGCGTCGCAGCCGCGCACGAGACGACGGCCTCCATGGCCGCGGTCGCGAGCCTGCGGGCGATCCGGACCGCGGGGATCGATCCGGACGAGATCGACCTCATCGTCCTGGCCACGCTGACACCCGACTACTGGATGCCCTCGACGGCGGCGCTCGTCAAGGAGGCCATCGGCAACACACGAGCGGCCGCGATGGATGTCTCGGCTGCGTGCTCGGGGTTCGTGTACGCCTTCGCGACCGCCCAGGCGTACATCGCCGGCGGGCTGGCGAAGCACGTCCTCGTGATCGGTGCGGAGCTATTGACGCGGTTCCTCGATTACACGGATCGCACCACGTGCATCCTGTTTGGAGACGGCGCCGGTGCTGTCGTCCTGTCCGCTTCCGACGAACCAGGCGGAAGTCTGGCCTTCGAGATGACGACCGAGCCGCAGGGCGCCTACATGATCTGGCTGCCGGCAGGTGGCGCGAAGGCGCCGCCGAGTGCGGGCACGATCGCCCGCGGCGAGCACTACATCCGCATGGAGGGGACTCAGACGTACCGGTTCGCCACCAAGACGATGGCCACGAC
>JBKKCW010000072.1:0-2963 GCA_046712485.1 Candidatus Limnocylindrales bacterium | reverse complement strand
CTCGACGAGAGGCGGATCAGCGAGGCGGACGCCTATCAGACGACGATCGATGGATTCAGCATCCGCGTCGCCTCGCGCGAGCAGGCGGTCGTAGACGCGCTCGCTGAACCTCGCTGGATGACCTATGGCGACCTCCTGCCCGAGATCCTCGCGGTCTTCTCCGATGACGAGGTCGAGCGGACGGCCGACGGGACGCTTGCTCGGACGACCGCCGCAGCTCAGCGACTCGGCTACCTCCTGGAGGAGGCGCAACGGTCGCTGCCAGCGGGGCTTGCCACCCTTCGGCCCGTCCGCGCTGTCCGGCTCCGCCCACAGCACCGTTCGCGAGGCCCGTATTCGACGCGCTGGCGCGTGTATGGCTGACGCGCGCGACCGCCAGGCGATCGCCAACGACTATCGAGAGGCTCGCGACCGGTCGGATGCCTATGCGATGCGCCGCTACCAGAACGAGGAGGCCTGCTTCGTCCTGCTCGCAATCCTCGAGCGCCTGGCGGCCGACGATCGGAGCTTCGTCCACGAGATCGCCCTCAAGGGCGGGATTCTGATGGCCGGTGAGCTCCGGTCGGCGCGCTCGTCCGCCGACATCGACGCGACGACGGGGCATGGCCGTCGCATCGACCCCGATCGCGTTATCGCTGACCTACGCCGCGCCGGAAGGGAATTCGGTGTCCGGCTCGACGGCGAACCCGATCGGACCCTCGGTGGCTTGATTGTCCACTTCCGGTTCGACTCGCTGACCGACGCCGGAACCGCGAAGCTCGAGGTCAGCGTGCGTGAGGACCTCGTGTTCGCCGTCCGCGACGCCTTCTTCGATGTCTCGGACCTCGGACTGCAACCGTTCACGGTGCCGGCGGTCGCACAGGTCGAACTCGTTGCCGAGAAGCTCCGGACGCTCGTCCAGCGAGCTCAACCGCGTGACCTCTTCGACCTCCACCTCTACCTAACCGAGTCAGGTTGGCACCTGGAGCCTGCCGAACTCCGTCAAGCCGTCGACGCCAAGCTGGCCCTCACCCGCTACAAGCGATGGAAGCCGGGAATGTGGCGATCGAACCTGGATGCGATCCGGGCGACTTGGGACGCGACGATGTCCTCATGGGTTGATCCGAGCCGGCTCCCACCCATCGACGCGGTGATCGAGGAGGTTGCGCGCAGGCTTCGGTCGCTGCGCCTGGAGTAGGCCCGCTCCTCCTATCCGTTCCAGAAGGGCCGGCTGTTCCGCATGCCGTGGAACACGGGTCACCGCCGGAACGCGTGCTCGTCACAGAGCGTGCGCTGCCAGTAGCGGTCTGTTCGGAGCCGGCCCGGGCTGCCGCAGAGCTCGCAGATCGTGAGGGACTCCGAGGCAAGATCATCGAGCAGGTCTTCGTACGCGCGCTCGTTTGGCTCGAAATAGATCCGAAGCGAGCCGAACTTCTCCTTGACCTGGACGATGGTGTGACCTTCCGGCAGAGTCTCGAAGGCCCTCCGCACCAACTCCTCCCAGCCTCGGCCGACCGATTCCAGACCGGTCTCGAGGTCGTATCCACCCGGCACATAGGTGGCCGGGTACTTCCGCGTCCGAGGGTCAACACTCATCGCTCATCCCCGTCGGAGTTGGCAAACACCGTCAGGTCTCGTCGCCCCCGTGAGTCCTCGAATCCCCACACCAGCCGCTCTCGGAAGGCAAGGGCGAGTCGCTCCAGGGTCTCGACGCTGGGCCGATGCGTGCCGTTCTCGACACGACTGATCGCCGAGACGCTGGTGCCCATGCGCTCGGCAAGTTGACGCTGTGTGAGGCCGTATCGAATCCGTCGGGCGATGACCATCCGAGCGAGCGCCTCGTATGGAACGAGCCGCGCCTGCTCGGCTCGATACGACGCGCTCGCCGTGGCACGACGCCGTCGCGCTTCTCGATGGGTTCGACCGACCGTCGTGTCCCGACCAACCACGAAGGATCTCGACCTTCTCAGAGAGTGGACGTCCGACGGGATCAAGCCCATCCGAGCAATGCCCGAACCGTTTCGCATCGCGATCCTGGACGTGGCGCGCACCTACGGGCTCGCGAGTGACTGGGTCAACCTCGGTCCCGAGTCCCTGCTCGACCATGGCCTTCCCGTCGGCTTCCTCGGGCGACTCGAGCGACACGACTACCGCGGTCTGGTCGTTTGGCTCGCGGGTCTTTGATATGGTCTGCTTCAAGCTGGATGCGGCCGTGGATCAGGGACTTCGCAGCCGGCGCCTGCAAGATCTGCGCGAACTCAATCCGGACCGCAACGAGCTCCTCGCAGCCGCCCGCTGGACCGTCACGCACGATCCATCGCCTGGATTCCGGTCGCTGCTCGTCGAAACGCTCCATCTACTCGAGGTGGAGGGCGCCGATGCCTCGCTCGACTAGCTCGCTCCATGACGCGCTCCTCAACCGAGCCTGGATCCAATGGATCGCGCTCGGTGTCGACGCGACCGGGGAGCGCGATGATGCCGTGGTCGATCTGGAAGCGCTGATCGCGCTCACCGCAGAGTTCGGCGATGCCGACGCGCGCCTGCGCGATGTCAGTACCGACTGGTGCGTTGCCTACGGCCGGTACGTCAACGGATCGCGACTCAAGCGGGTGGTGCGCGAGCTCAGGACGCCGCCGGGGGCGATCGGTGAGTACGTGGCAACCGTCTCCGCCGCGGGAGGGCCTACCTGGCCGATGGCTATCAAGCCGAGGTCGGACTACGCCACGCGCGGTAAGGCTCGGCTCGTCTCGGCCACAGCGCTGCCGCTTCTGCGGATCCGTCTGCGCGCCGCATTCGGGGTGAATGCTCGGGCGGATGTGCTCGCCGCTCTGTTGGCCGTGCCGAAGATCGGCTTGAGCGTCGCCGACCTCACCCGGCAAACGCGCTTCACAAAGCCAAATGTCTCGTTCGCCGTGGACGCCCTCGTCTTGGCAGGCCTGCTCGAGGCGCGGGCTGTGGGCAATGAGCGGCGCGTGGCCCTGACC
>JBKKCW010000071.1:0-6707 GCA_046712485.1 Candidatus Limnocylindrales bacterium | reverse complement strand
GCTGCTGGAGACCCGAACGTTCTCGTCGGGCGTCGTCTACCTCGGGTTCGCGGCCCGCTGATCTACCTGCGCCGTCGGAGCTCACCGAGCAGCTGATCCCGCGAAAACGCTGGCGACCCCGAGACAGCGCGGGTCCGCGTGGCGCGGACCCGCAATCAGCGAGGGCCGGGCCAGGTCGCTCCGCTGTCGGACGATCGGAAGAACTCGGTGGCCCGGCTGACCAGAGCTACGACTTGACCGTCGGCCGAGGTAGCCACCGCGAACGCCGATCCGCTGTAGCCGGTCCTGGACCACGACCGACCGCCATCGGTGCTCCGGAACAGTCCGTCGGGGGCCCCGGCGTAGATGATGGTGCCGTCGGCTGATGCGGCGAACCCGGGCATCGGGTAGGTCGGCGGCGATCCGAGGGTGGTCCAGGTACGCCCGCCGTCCTCGCTGACAGTGAGACCGGTCAGGTCGACACCGAACAGTCGCGTGGTCGAACCGGTCCTGACCGCAGTTGGATAGAGGACGTTGTCCGCCCGGACGCGGGTGAAGTGGGCGCCGAAGTCGGTGCTCTCCCACAGACCGCCGGTAGCCAAGTAGGCCCACATCCGAGCCGGGTCGGATGGGTCGCGGGTGAAGCCATGGATGTCCAGGCTGGGCAGATCGCCCTCGATGGGCGTCCATGTCTGCCCGCCATCGCGACTGGCCACAAAGACCTCATGCCCAGCGATCACGATTGAGGCGTCACTGGCCGGCGACATGCTCATCGCGTCATTACGGACCGGAAGCGGCGACCAGGTGCGGCCACCGTCCTTCGACTCCTCCAGCCCGCTGTGGTGCCCAAACAACACGTGCTGTGGGTCCCCCCCGACGAAGGCCAACGAGTGAACGTCCTGCGACCCGAACGTGGCCCAGGCCACCGGAGCCACCGGAGAGGTCGGCCGCAGGGCGAGAAATGCCACCAGTCCGAGCGCCACCACAACGGCTCCCGCCCCGGCGATGGTCTTGCTCGGCCCACGACTCGTCGGAGCCGGCTGGCGGCGCTTGGCCACTACATCGAAGGCGTGTAGGACGGGTCCAGATACTTGCCGGGCTCGTCGCGGAACTCGAGGAGGCAGCCCTTGCGGCAGAAGGCGTACTTTGTCACGGTGTAGCAACCTCCTGGGATTCGGCGACTTCGTGGATGCCGGCGCCGCCCGGCGCCTCGGTCTCGGTCGCCCGCTCGGCGTCGAGCGCCGCCTTGATGTCCGGGTAGGCGTCCGACAGACAGCACGAGCAACTCTCGTACCAACGGCGCATGCCTTCGTCGATGACCGGCAATCCGGCTGAGTGGGGAACGGTGATGGCGTGCGCCTGCTCGGTCTTGGCCGCATAGACCGCCGGCTCCTCCTGGAAGGCCCGCCAGCAGCCAGACCTACAGAACGCGTAGGTCTTGCCCTCGTGTTCGGCGGTCAGGCCGTCGGCTTCGGCCTTGGCGACGTCCACGGTCATGCCGCAGACGGGGTCGAGGACGCGCTCGGGTCGGGATCCACTCAAGATTGCTCTCCTCCTTTCAAGCGGCCACGGACCGGAGTTGCGGGCTGGGCGTGTCGTGGCGCAGCTCAAGGCGCCGCAGGAGCTGCGCGTTGGCCGCCACGACAATCGTCGACACGCTCATCGCGATCGCGCCAATGGCCATCGGCAGGTCGACCCCCCATGGCACGAACAGCCCCGCCGCAACCGGGATGGCGACCAGGTTGTAGCCCGTCGCCCAGACCAGGTTCTGGATCATCTTGCTGTAGGTCGCCCGCGACAGCTCGATGGCGCCTACGACGGCGCGCGGGTCGCTCCGTACCAACACGATCCCCGCCGACTCGACCGCCACATCGGTGCCGGCGCCGATGGCGATCCCCACGTCCGCCGTGGCCAGTGCCGGAGCGTCGTTGACTCCGTCGCCGACCATGGCCACCTTCCGGCCGCCCTGCTGGAAGCGCTTGACGGCGTTGGCCTTGTCCTCCGGCAGGACCTGTGCCGCCACTTCGTCGATGCCCAGCCGCCGCGCCACTGAGTCCGCCACCGCCTGGCTGTCGCCCGTGATCATCGCGACTCGCACGCCGAGCGCGTGCAGGGCGTCGATGGCCTCCTTGGACTCCGGGCGGATTTCGTCCTCGACCGCAATGACGCCCGCCACGCGACCGTCGACGATGACGTGCAGCACGGTCCGCCCTTCTCGGTCCCAGTCGGCCGCCACCGGCAACGCATCGAGGGACAGGTCGGCGAGGAGTCGCGGTCCGCCGACACTGACCTTCCTGTCCTCGACGGTCGCCCGTGCCCCGCGGCCGGGCAGCGCCTCGAAGGCGCTTGCGGTCGGGACGGCCAGGTTCCGCGTCTTGGCGCGCTCAACGATTGCCCGAGCGAGGGGGTGCTCGGAGTCGCCCTCGACCGCAGCCGCAAGACGAAGAGCTTCGGAGTCGCTGGCGTCCACAAGCGCCGGTTCGCCCTTGGTGAGGGTGCCGGTCTTGTCAAAGATCACGGTGTGGAGGGTGCGAGCCCGCTCAAGCGCCAGGCGGTCCTTGACCAGGAGTCCATTGCGGGCCCCCAGGGAGGTCGAGATGGCGATGACCAGGGGGATGGCGAGGCCGAGCGCGTGGGGACACGCGATGACCAGCACCGTCGCCGTTCGCACCAGGGCGCCCTCGGGATCGCCCTGCAGCCACCAGAACATCAGGGTGATGGCACCCGCGGCCAGGGCGACGTAGAACAGGATCGCGGCGGCCCTGTCGGCGAGGGCCTGCGCCCGCGAGGCCGAGGCTTGGGCGGCGGCGACGAGCCGCATGATCCCCGACAGTGCCGTGGCGTCGCCGGTGGCGGTAACCCGGATTCGCAGCGAACCGCCAGCTGCGACCGTGCCGGCCACCACCGAGTCCCCGGGGTCCTTGCCGACTGCCCTGGACTCGCCGGTGATCATCGACTCATCGACGTCCGCGCTTCCCTCGGTGACCAATCCGTCGACGGGGACGCGTGCGCCAGGCCGAACCAGGACGATGTCGCCGACAGCGAGCGAGCCGATAGCGACCTCCTCGGTGCCCGCAGCCGTGACCCTCTCCGCGGTGTCCGGCAGCAGTTCAGCGAGGGCCGCCAGCGCGCCGCGGGCCTGGGCGATGGAGCGCATCTCCAGCCAATGCCCCAGTAGCATGATGGTGATCAGGGTTGCCAGTTCCCACCAGATCTCGACCTCGAACAGGCCGAGCGTGCCGGCCCACGAGGTGATGAATGCGACGACGATGGCCAGTGAGATCAGGGTCATCATCCCGGGCTTGCGGTCCGCGAGTTCACCCTGGGAGCCGCGGATGAACACGAGGCCGCCGTAGAGGAAGATGACGGTGCCGATGGTGGCTGGGATGTACTCGATGCCCGGAACCATGGGGATCGTGTAGCCGAACCAGGTCTGAATATCGTGGCTGAGTAGCACGACCGGGATGGTCAAGGCCAGGCTGAGCCAGAACCTGTCCCGAAACATGGCGACCGAGTGGCCGGCGTGCTTGTCGTGCCGGCCCGCGGCGTGATGGTCGTGGCCACTCACCGGCGCGACCGACGCTCCCTCCGGGAGGTGGTCGGTCCGCTCTGCAACGCCATGTTGGTGCTGGTCGTGATCCATCAGGGTAACTACCCGGTGACGGTGATCGTGGCCTTCATACCGCCGCCGTAGTGGCCAAGGACGTGGCAGCCGGCCAGGGTTTCACCGGCCTCCGCGAAGGTGTACGTGAGTTCCTTGGTCTCGCCGGGCCTGACCGCGATCCCTCCGGGCTCGTCATGGCCCATGCCGCCCATCGTGGCCATCTCCTTAGCGTGCGCCGCCTGGGCCTCCTCGTCACCGAGGTAGAACTCATGGTCGGTCGCGCCGCTGTTGGTGACCACGAAGGTGATCGGCACGCCGGCCGGGACGGTCATCGCCGCCGGCTCGATCTTGAGGGCATCAGTCAGGTTCACCTCGATGCGAGTCGCGGCGGCCGACGCTGACGGGGCCGAGGACCCGGGCGCGGCCGGACTCGTCGTCGCACCAGCTCCGGTAGAGCAGGCCGCCAGGAGGAAGGTGGCGGACACGAGCAGCAAGGGCAATCGGCGGGCATCCATCTGTTCACTCCTATACTCCGGGGGAGTATAATACCGGACTCGGCCCAGCCCGTCCACAGGAGTCGCCAGGCGCCGAACCCCCGAGGCGCCCTCGCATGCAAGAAACCTGAAATGCGCCGACCGAGGTACGAGCAAGCGCCCGCGCGGCGCATCGCATCAAGCTTGCGGCCTTGCCGGTCGTGCTATGGGAGATCTGCGGCCCCGACCAGAGGAGAGTCGACCGGCGACACCATCGAGGGGCCGCCCGATCCGGGGGTGGAGGACAGGATGCGCAGAATTCGCGCTCGGTTCGTTGCGGCTGGTTTGATCGCCTCCGCATTGGCATTACCGGGGGGCGCGCTCGCGCATCCCGGTCAGCACGGCCCGACGGACGGCCATCTGGTCGGGACCGGCGAATACGGCAAGGTCGAGCTCGTCGGGCAAGTACGGGTCCACGATGCCTTTCCTGATGCCATCGCGGATGTCGCGGTCGATCCGGACGGCGACTACGCCTATCTCGCCAATTGGGGCGCTGAGGACTGTGCCGGCCCTGAAACAGGCGGTCAGACGACGCCGGATGCCGGTGTCTACGTCATTGATATTTCCGACCTCGAGAACCCGGTCGAAGTGGGCTTCATCCCGATGCACCAGGACACGCGCCCTGGCGAGGGTATGCAGGTCGTCCACGTGACGACGGCAAGCTTCACCGGCGACATCTTGTCCGTGAACGAGGAAGCCTGCGGAAAGAACTTCAAGGCGGGCTTCAGCCTCTGGGACGTCACCAATCCCCTGAAGCCGGTCAAGCTTGCCAAGAACTTCGGCGACCGGACAATCGATGGGGCCAAGGCCAAGGGTGGCGACGCCAACCAGACCCACAGCGTCTTCGTCTGGGACGCCGGCGCAAATGCCTACCTCGTTGCCCAGGACGAGATGGAGGTCGCAGACGTCGACATCTTCGACAACACCAACCCAAGGAAGCCACGGCTGATCGCCGAACTCGACCTGAATGAGCTGGGCGTCAACCAGCCTGAGCTAGGGCTGACCGACTCGTTCCTGCACGACATGGTCGTCAAGGAGATCGACGGCCGGTTCATCATGCTCCTCTCCTATTGGGATGGCGGTTGGGTATTGCTCGATGTCACGGATCCTGCGAACCCGGTCTACCTCGACGACACCGACTATCCCGAGTTCGACCAGCTGTTCCCCACGATCACGCCGCCTGAGGGCAACGCCCACCAGGCCGAGTTCACCGCCGATAATCGGTTCATCATCGGAACCGACGAAGACTTCGCCCCCTTCCGTCTCCTGGTTGAGACGGACGATGGCGGCAGCTACCTGGCGAAGCCCGGGACACAGACCGCCATCGAGGACGCTGAGGCGATCACCGGCACGACGATCTTTGTCGGGGCGGCCTGCACCGGCGGCGCGGCGGTCCCAGCGGCGCCCGCGACCGGCGGGCCGTACATCGCAGTCGTCGAGCGCGCGGTGTGCACCTTCGAGGAGAAGGTCGCCAACATTGTCGCGGCCGGCGGCTACGACGCGGTGATCATCATGAACCGCGAAGGACCCGATGCCTGCAAGTCAGTATTCGAGCCATTCCTCGAGAGCGAAGCGCTGCCCGTCGTCTTCCTCGGGCGTGATGCCGGCTTCGGTCTGTTCGACGTGGAAGCGCAATTCGATCTCGCCAGCTGCCTCGAAGGGTCGGCGGCCGACCCACTCCCGGCGCCGATAGCAATCGGTGCCGTTGGTGATGTGGTCGAAGGCGTGACCTCGTCGTTCGACGGGTGGGGATACGTTCGTCTGTTCGACGCGACAACGCTCGCTGAACTCGATCAGTACGCCATCCCGGAGTCCATGGACGCGGCCTTCGCCGAAGGCTTCGGCGACCTATCGGTCCACGAGGTCGCGGTTGATCCGCTCAACCCGAGCCTCGCTTACCTGTCGTACTACTCTGGTGGCTTCCGGGCCATCCAGATCCAGTGCTCGAGCCCGACCGACACGAGCACGTGTGCGCTCGTTGAGGTCGGAGGCTATATCGATCCTGCCGGCAGTGACTTCTGGGGCGTCGAAACGTTCGTGCGCGACGGCACGACCTACATCCTCGCCAGCGACCGAGACTACGGGCTGTTCATCTTCGTAGATCCGTAAGCAGCGATCGCTTCCACTGGGAGCTCCTCCCGCTCCCTCAGCAGGGCCGACCCAGGATCAAGCGGGTCGGCCCTGCTGCGTTGCCTGGGCGCGACGCGGGCCGACCGGTGCCGAAGGGCCGCCGAAACTAGCGCGACACCCCCTCCACGGCGACGCTCGGACCGGCTACATCAATCACCCGTGATGGCGTCCCATCAGCCGCCTGCGCCGCCGACCTCAAACTCCTCAGGGGGGTGCGATCGCGTCGATCTCGCGCAGCTCCTCGGGTGACAGGAGCGGCCGTCGGGATGCAGCGCTGTTCTGCTCGACCTGTTCGGGGTCCTTCGCTCCGGGGATGGCGACGGACACGGCTCGATGATGTAGGACGAACCGTAGCGCAAGCTGCCCAAGGGTCTGGTCTTCGCGTACGAGTGTCCGCAGGCGAGCAACCTTCTCCACGCTCCCCGCGTACCACGGCTCGTCCGGCCAGCCATGCCGAACAT
>JBKKCW010000070.1:0-7908 GCA_046712485.1 Candidatus Limnocylindrales bacterium | reverse complement strand
CGCGTCGACGAAACGGGCTTCGGGCGTCGGTTGGCAACGTACGGCTTCCGGGACGAGGAGCTTACCGACGCGATCGACGAGCTCCTGGCGGATCGATCCCTCCGCTCGCGGCTCACCGCAGCGTCCGCACGGCTGCGGGCCAACCCGGGCACGGTCAGGGCGGCCGACCTCATCGAACGCCTCGCGCGGACGGGCGAACCGGTGGCACGATCCGTCTGACCGACTGGTCGAGGCCGCCAGACCACCTGACGCCCACGTGACGAGACGACGATCGTGCTCGGGGTACGATGGCCTGACATTTCGCGGACCCAACGCACCACCAAGGAGGCCCCTCCGTGACCGACGTCCTCGAGCGCGTCAAGAACTATCAGCAGTTCATCGGCGGATCGTTCGTCGACGCCGCCGACGGACGGACCGCCGCGGTCATCAACCCTGCCGACGACAAGCAAATAGCCACCGTACCGGCAAGCTCCGCGGAGGATGTCGACCGGGCGGTCAATGCCGCGGAGGCCGCCTTTGGCGAGTGGCGCAAGACGACGCCGCAGGACCGCTCGCTTATGCTTCTCAAGATCGCGGACGCGATCGAGGCGAAGAGCGACGAGCTCGGCCGCCTCGAGAGCGCGAACGCGGGCAAGCCGGTTGGCGTGGCGATCGATGAGATGGCCGTCTGCGCCGACCTGTTCCGGTTCTTTGCGGGGGCCTGCCGGGTCATGGATGGGCTGGCGGCCAACGAGTTTCTGGCTGGGCACACCTCGATCATCCGGCGCGATCCGATCGGCGTCGTGGCATCCATCGCACCGTGGAACTACCCGCTGTACATGGCTTCGTGGAAATTGGGCCCGGCGCTCGCGACTGGCAACACGGTCGTCCTCAAGCCGTCGGCACGGACACCGCTCACGGCGCTTGCCTTCGCGGAGATCGTGGCCGACATCCTGCCCGCGGGGGTAGTCAACGTCCTGTCTGGCGCCGGTGGCGAGATCGGCGACGCACTCGTTGGCCACCCCAAGGTCCGGATGGTCTCGATCACGGGCGATACCGTGACCGGCAAGCGCGTCGCGCGGATCGCTTCCGAGAGCGTCAAGCGGCTCCACCTGGAGCTCGGCGGCAAGGCCCCGATCATCGTGTTCAACGACGCAGACGTGAACCTTGCGGCCGAGACCCTGCGCTTCGCGGGGTATTGGAACTCAGGGCAGGACTGCACCGCGGCCACGCGGGTCATCGCCGGCCCGGGCGTGTACGACAACTTCGTGTCCGCGCTCGCCGACCAGGTCAGGACCATCAAGTGGGGCGATCCGGCGGAGGGCGAAGACATCGAGATGGGCTCCCTCATCGCGGGCGCCCATGCCGACAAGGTCCAGGGCATGGTGGATCGAGCCCGCGGCACGGCGGAGATCGTCCTCGGCGGCGAACGCCCGGACCGACCGGGCGCCTACTACGCGCCCACGATCATCGCCGGTCCGGACCAGAAGTCGGAGATCATCCAGGACGAGATCTTCGGGCCGGTCGTCACCGTTCAGCGCTTCACCGACGAGGAGCAGGCCGTCGAGTGGGCGAATGACACGCCATACGGACTCGCGTCGTCGATCTTCACGAGCGACATCGGCAAGGCGATGCGGGTGAGCAAGGCGCTCGATTTCGGCCACGTCTGGATCAACGAGCACTTCACCCTCACCTCCGAGACGCCGCACGGTGGCGTGAAGCAGTCGGGCTGGGGCAAGGACGGCTCGAAGTACGCGCTGGAGGACTACACGTTCGTCAAGCACGTCATGATCAATACGGGTACCTGAGCCGATCGCCATCGACGTTGGCCGGGCCGAGGTAGCCGCGGCCCTCGACCGGCTCGACGGGACCGAGCTTGCGACCGCCCGCTGGTTCGGCGCAAAGGGCCGAGTGGTGACGAGCGTGGCGCTCGAGGACGCGTTCGTCCTGGATCCAGACGCGCCGCACATTCTCGCGATCGCCCGGCTCGGGTTGGATGATCGCTCGACGCAGCGCTACACCTTCGCGTTGACCGGACGACCCCTGCGCGTCGCGGTCGAGGGCGATGGCGCATGGCGGGCCTTGCTGGTGGCGATGGCCGAGGGGCGGACCATTGCCGCGCTCCCGGTTGGTTCGGTTCGTGGCGACGCGCCGCCGGGACCGGTGACGGCGGCGCTCGTCTGCCGGCCGTCGCAGGCTCTTGCGGAGGTCGTTCCGGGTGGCTCGGCGGCGGTCGGCGGCCTGGCCGAGCGAGGCCTTGGAGCGGACCAGTCGAACACATCGGTCGTCGTCGGCGAACGCGTCCTGCTCAAGACCTATAGGCGGATCGAGGCCGGTCTCAACCCGGAGCTCGAGCTTGTCGCGTTCCTGACCGAGGTCGCGCGATTTCCCGCCGTGGCGCCGCTCGTCGGATACGCCGAGATGGTGTCCGCATCAAGCGGTGCCTCCACGGTGGCCGTGGCCCAGGCATTCATCGCTGACGGTGAGGACGCGTACGAATCCCTCGCTGAAGGGTTGGTCGGGTGGCTCCTCGCGCCGGGGCAGGTCAGCGTCGAATTCGCCACGGAGATCGCCGCCGAGCTGGGTTCACTGACGGCCGGGATGCACGCGGCACTGTTCGACGACCGCGGGGTCCCGGAGTTTGCTCCGCGCGAGGCGACGCGCGCCGAGCTGCGTGCCTGGGCTCGCAACGCACAGCGACAACTCGTCAGGGCCGTTGACATTACCCCCGGCGAAGCCGGTCGGTTCCTGCACGATCGTGCCGCGGATATTGCTGCCGAGCTGACGATCTTCGAGGCGCTCCCAACCACCCCGCTGCTCACGAGGGTTCACGGCGACTTCCACCTCGGCCAGGTGCTGATCGCCCCGGACGGGTTCCGGATCGTCGACTTCGAAGGCGAGCCGTCGCGGGCGCTCGAAGAACGACGGGCCCACGGGTCCCCCGTGCGCGACGTGGCCTGCATGTTGCGCTCGCTCGATCACGTCGGCCGCAGCGCGGGTCGCCGGGCGGTCTCCCGGAGGGGCGGCCGACTCGAGCGCTCCGGGCTTGACATCGAAGCCTGGCTGCGACGTGCTCGCGAGCGTTTCCTCGAGGCATACCGCGTGGGTGCACGCGGGAGCGGTTCACCGATTGACGTCGATCCCGCCATGCTCCGCGCCTTCGAGATCGAGAAGGA
The DNA here is from genome assembly GCA_046712485.1 of Candidatus Limnocylindrales bacterium. Taxonomy (GTDB): domain Bacteria; phylum Chloroflexota; class Limnocylindria; order Limnocylindrales; family CSP1-4; genus SPCO01. The sequence goes on along the minus strand of JBKKCW010000070.1, from coordinate 4,753 downwards.
GACAACTGAGTTCATCTACGCCAGCACCTATCTCCCGAGCTGGCTGTGGGCGCCGACCGAAGGGATGCGGGCCTTGTTGGCCCCGGCTTGATCGGTGCGACAAGGGCGCTTGCAGGAATTTCGCAAGGGCGCTTGACTGGCTTGGCGAAGGCCGATTATTCTTCGCGCGTCGTCGGCCCCCAGACGTCCAACCGGAGGTTGCTCCTCGTGCGATGGTCCTGCCCGGCTGCCCTGCCGGTCACGCTCGCGATCGGCCTGATCGCCTCAGCCTGTGGCTCCGCGGGCGCGTCGAGTCCAGCCGCGACGTCGGCAGGGCCGTCCGCGTCCGGTGTGTCGGGCACGGTCACGATCTACTCGGGACGAAGCGAATCGCTCGTGGGCCCGCTGCTGGAACGATTTCGTTCGGAGACCGGCCTGGAGGTCCAGGTCAACTACGCGAGCACGTCCGAGCTCGCAGCGACAATCCTCGAGGAAGGCGATGCTTCGCCAGCCGACGTCTTCTTCGCCCAGGATGGGGGCGCGCTGGGCGCGCTCGCTGCCGAGGGTCGCCTGACCAAGCTTCCCGCGGCGACGCTCGATCACGTGGACGACCGGTTCCGATCGCCAGATGGTGTCTGGGTCGGCGTATCCGGTCGGGCGCGCGTGGTCGTCTACGACACGCGGGTCCTCTCGGAGGCCGACCTGCCCACGACGATCCTCGGCTACACGGACCCGGCGTGGAAGGGAACGATCGGTTGGGCGCCGACGAACGCGTCCTTCCAGTCCTTCGTCACAGCGTTCCGGATCCTGCGTGGCGACGATGCCGCCAGGGCCTGGCTCGAAGGCATCCAGGCCAATGAGCCCAAGGTCTACGAGGGGAACGACGCCGTCCTCGCGGCGGTCGCGGCGGGCGAGGTGCAGGTGGGGTTCGTCAACCACTACTACCTGATGGTCCAGATCGCCGAAGAGGGCGAGGATTTCCCGGTTCGCAACCATTTCCTGCCCAACGGCGACGTTGGCGCCCTCGTCAACGTGGCGGGAGCCGGCATCCTGACGACGTCGAAGAACCCGGCCGCGGCGCAGGCATTCGTCGATTTCCTCCTGACTGAAGCGAGTCAGCGGTACTTCGCGGACGAGACCTACGAGTACCCACTCGTCGCCGGGATCGCGGCCGATCCGCGGCTGGTGCCGCTCGCCGACATCGCGTCGCCTGATATCGATCTCTCGGATCTGGCCGATCTCGAGGGAACCCTCCGGCTCATCCAGGAGGCCGGCGTCCTCTAGGCCGGACCCCGGACAAGGCTGGCCATGCAGGGCGTCGATACGTTCAGATCCACCTCACGGCGGCGCTTGTCGTGGGTCGAAGGGCGACGGGGTGCACCCCGGGCGCCGTGGCCGCTCCTGCTCGGCGGCCTCCTGATTGCTGGGCTCGCGTTGCTCCCGGTTGGCTACCTGGTCGTCAGGGCGATGGGTGCCGATATCGGTGCGCTCGATCTCGTCTTCCGTCCGCGGACCGCGCTTGTCGCGGCATCGACGGTCGCCCTGGCCGTCCTCGTCGGGGCCGGGACTGTGGCAGTCGGCGTGCCACTGGCGTGGCTCACGACGCGAACCGATCTGCCCGGTCGGCGCATCTGGGCCGTGCTCGTCGTTGTGCCGTTGGCCATCCCTTCGTACGTCATCGGTTTCGCGTTTCTGGCGGCCTTCGGGCCACGGGGCGCCCTCCAGAGTCTGCTCGAGCCGATTGGCGTCCAGCAGCTCCCCTCGATCGGGGGGTTGTTCGGGACGACGCTGGTACTCGTCCTCGCCGCATATCCATACGTGCTGCTCTCGACGCGCGCGGCGCTTCTCCGCACCGATCCCTCGACCGAGGAGGCGGCTCGATTGCTTGGCGATCGCCGGCGAACGGTGTTCCGGCGCGTCACCATGCCCATCCTGGTGCCGGCGATCGCGGCGGGCGGGCTGCTCGCCGTGCTGTATGCGCTGTCCGACTTCGGCGTGGTGTCCCTGCTGCAGTTCGACAGCTTCAGCCGGGCAATCTACGTCCAGTACCGGGCCTCGTTCGATCGCTCCCTGGCCGCGATCCTGGCGCTCATGCTCGTTGCATTGACCCTCGGTGTCACGTGGGCAGAAGCGAGGCTGCGTCGCAGGGCGGGTGTCTATGCCGGCATGGGTCAGGCTCGCCGCCCGCCGGTCGTTGTGCCGCTGGGCCGATGGCGCTGGCCTGCGCTCGCCTTCTGCGCGGGCATGGTTGCCCTCGCCCTGGGCGTGCCTTCGGCCACGATCACGTGGTGGCTGGTTCGGGGCGCAACGCAGGGCGCGACGATCGCCTTGGCCGCCGACGGAGCGCTCAACTCGTTCACGCTCGGTGCCGCCGCGGCGATCGGGTCGATCCTGCTTGTCGTCCCGATCGGCATCCTCGTGGCCCGCTACCCGTCGCGCCTGGTCAGCTTGATCGAGCGCGCGACCTTCACCGGGTATGCGCTACCGGGGATCGTCATCGCCCTCGCGGTCGTCTTCATCGCGACGTCGACCGTGCCGCTGCTGTACCAGACGATCGCCTTGCTTGCCCTCGCCTACGCCGTTCGGTTCCTGCCGCAGGCCGTCGGCGGCGTCCGATCGGCGCTTGTCGCGTATGGCCCGCGCCTGGAGGACGCCGGCCGCACGCTCGGCGACGGCCCTGTCCGCGCCTTTCTCCGGGTGACGGTACCGTTCCTGCGGCCCGCCTTCGTGGCCGGGGGCGCGCTCGTGTTCCTCACAACCGTCAAGGAGCTGCCGATGGCTCTGTTGCTCGGCCCGATCGGCTTCGACACGCTCGCAACACAGATCTGGGATGCCGCGTCAGAAGGGTTCTACGCGCGGGCGGCGGGTCCAGCCGCCATCCTGCTGCTGCTTTCGGCATGCAGCGTCGCGTTGTTGTTGCGCGCCGAGGAAGGTCCCCGGTGAACGCCCCCGAGCGGGTGAGCGCGGTCCGGGTGAGCGATCTCCGGCGGACGTACGGATCCATCACTGCGGTCGACGGCGTCAGCCTCGAGGTCTGGCCCGGCGAGATGTTGAGCGTGCTGGGCCCGTCCGGATGCGGCAAGACGACCCTCCTCAGGCTGGTCGCCGGTCTCGAGGGGCCCGACGCCGGAACGATATATGTCGGCGGCCGGCGGGTCGCGGGTGCGGGAGCGGCGGTCCCGCCCGAGCGTCGCCGAGTCGGGATGGTCTTTCAGGATTTCGCCCTGTTCCCGCATTTGTCGGTTCGTGACAACGTCGCCTACGGGCTGCGCGGGGACCCGGATCGCGACGTCCGGGTGCGCGAGCTCCTCGAGCTGATCGATCTCGTGGATGCCGCGGCACGGATGCCGCACCACCTCTCGGGCGGCATGCAGCAACGGGTCGCCCTGGCCCGGGCGCTCGCGCCGCGGCCGGATGTCGTCCTGCTCGACGAGCCGTTCTCCAACCTCGACGCGGCGCTTCGAACGCAGCTCCGCGGCGACGTTCGCGAGATCCTGCGCACCTCGGGGACCGCGGCGATCTTCGTCACGCACGATCAGGACGAAGCGCTCACGCTCGGCGATCGAATGGCAGTCATGGTCCGTGGGCGGATCGAGCAATGCGCTCCGCCAGAAGTCGTCTATGGCGAGCCCGCGACGCCGTTCGTTGCCACCTTCGTGGGGATCGCCAACCTGGTCCACGCCGAGCGTCGCGGGAACGTTGCAATCACCCGCTTCGGCCCAGTCCGGCTCCTCGGCCCGAGGACGGACCGAACGGACGGCCGATCCCTGGCGGTCATCCGGCCCGAGCATCTGGACGTCGCCGAAGTGCCGGACGGTCCGGCGGATGCCGGCTCGTGGCGCGTGCTCGGTCGTCGGTTCACCGGGGCGGAGATCCTCTATGAAGTCGTGGCACCGGACGGGGAGCGGCTGTGGGTCGAGGCCGGGCCGGCCGTCCGCCGCCTCCGTGTGGGTGACTCCGTGTCACTCCATCTGCGCGACGTGGAGACCGTGGCGTTCTCCATCGGGAATCCGCCGAGCACGGTCGCGGCCGTTCCCGCAGACACCAACCCATCCGGGGAGGCCGTGTCGGGCGTGACGTCCGCGCCGCCACGTTGAACCAGCGGCCGAGTTCGATCCGGGCCATGATCGGTCCGTGACGGAAACGGTCGATCCTGTCGGTGTTCCAGCGGAGGCTCGCAACTCCATCCTCGCCTGGTACGACCAGTCCGGCCGTGATCTGCCGTTCCGCGCGACTCGCGATCCCTACGCGATCCTGGTGTCCGAGGCGATGGCCCAGCAGACCCAGGCGGCCCGGGCGGGGGAGGCCTGGATCGGGTTCATGGAGCGGTATCCGACGGTCACGGACCTTGCGGCCGCGACGCCGGCCGATGCCCTGCGGGCGTGGGAGGGGTTGGGCTACAACCGCCGGGCGTTGAACCTGTGGCGCGCCGCGCGCCGAATCGTGGACGTCCATGGTGGTGAAGTCCCCGCGGACCTCGCTGCCCTCCAGGCGTTGCCCGGCGTCGGTCCGTACACGGCGCGCGCGGTGGCCGCGTTCGCCTTTGATGCGCCGGTCGGTCCCGTGGACACCAATGTTCGACGCGTTCTCGGACGGATCGTCGCCGGGGACGCGACGGTCGTGAGCCCCGCTGCGCTCCAGCGTCTGGCGGACACCGCTGTGCCGCATGATCGGCCGGCGGCGTGGACGCACGCGCTGATGGACCTGGGTGCGACGATCTGCACGTCGCGCCGGCCAACCTGTCCAGCCTGCCCGGCGCGGCCGTGGTGCGCCT
>JBKKCW010000069.1:0-2706 GCA_046712485.1 Candidatus Limnocylindrales bacterium | reverse complement strand
GCTGTGGGTGGGGGCGGGGAGCGCCTGGGGGGCGGGCGTGGGGGTGCGCCCTGTAATCGCGAACGCCGGCGCCCCAAACGCCGGGGTTCGCTGTTCCCCAGACTCGGGCCGGGAGGGCGGACCCGAGTCGCGATGTGGACTGCCTAGTAGCGCCCCGGTTCGCGCAGCGACCGAACGACCGGCCGCACAGAGTGCATGGTTGCGGTGCCGTTCCGAAGCCCATTCGGTGCCGCGGCCGTCTCCGGCCCGGATCGGGTAAGCGAGCGATCGGTGGGACGTTCGGAGCCCGATGGTGTGGCGTTGTCGGCCGGCTGCATGGATCGTCCGTATCGGCGCATCCGCACGGCGAGGTAGTACTCCATGATCTGGCGCACTTGCGCCTCGCTCAGCAACTCGTCGGCCCGAAGCGCGTACTCGACGCGCGCCGTCGGGTTGGTACTGCCGGTGCCGACCAGGCCCAGGTACTGGGTCGTATCGGCGTCCTCACGGAGCTCGCGAAGACCGCGGGCGAGCTTGGTAGCGGTGCCCAGCGATGGCATTCGATCGCCTCGGATCAGACGGGAGATCGTGGAGTGGTCCACGCCCGACTGCTGGGCAAGCTGGCGCTGCGACATCTTCTTGGCCTTGAGTTGTGTTCTCAGCCAGTCGTTGAACGCTCGGCCGTTCTGAGTGGACATGTGTGCTTGGGCGCTCCGTGGGCTAGAGCCGCGATTTGTCATTCGCTGACGACACTATCGCCGCGTCCCCCGGAGGTCTGTATCACCCGTTCGTACCGGCCTACCCTCCATCCGGCGGTCCTGCTCAGGTGCGGTCTTGTGCTGTACTGCCCGGTAATGAGCGGAGGCGCGGGCGTGCGCGTCCCTGACCAAGGTACGGCGCGGGATGCCGCGCGGATTGGCCCAAAAAGCGGGCACCCTGTTGCAGCCGGCTCGCATCGAGGTTGCGGGATCATCGCGCACCGGGCGGTGCGCCCTGCAGCCGGATGGCAGAGCGTTCGATGGCTAGCCGGGACCCACCACCAGGCCGAGGCCGCGCGGCTTGGACGAGACCAGGTACGCAAGCGCGCCGAGCACGATGATCGAGAACACGCTGATGACCCGATCGAGCAGCGCGATCGCCGTCGCCTCGGCCAACGGGATGCCATATGCGACCGTGAGAACCCCGACGATGCCAGCCTCCACGATGCCCAACCCGGCCGGACTGAGCGGAACCGCGGTCAGGAGGGAGCCGATCAAGGCGACGAACACGGCCCCGGACAGGCCGACGTGGACCTCGGTGAACCCGAACGCCCCGATGACCAGAAACAGCCGCAGCGCTTCCGTCATCCAGATCGCTCCGGTGAGCGCCCCGAGGAGTGGCAGCTGCCGTAGGGTGATCGCCCGGAACACGCCCTCCTCGAACCGGTCGTAGAACTCGAGCACCTTCGTTGGGAACGGGAGCGCCGTGAGGATCCTTCGCCCAAAGTTGCGCATCGTGAGCAGCCCGAGTGCGGCGACTGCCACCACCACGAGGCCGATCGCGAAGATGAGCTGGATTGGCGGCGGCAAGCCGTCCCGGAAGCTCCAGAAGCCGGCCGCAATCCCCAGCAGGGCGATCGCCATGACATCCAACACGCGTTCGATGAACACGGTCCCGAACGTGCGGCTCAATGATGATGCGGCGGTGTTGATCTTGAGCAGGTAGGCGCGATAGACGTCACCCAGCTTGGCCGGGACGACGCAGTTGACCAGCCAGGACAAGAACAGGATCTCGGTCGCGTCGCGTGTGCTGATGCGGGTGCTCGCACCACGCAAGAGCAGGGCCCAGCGGAACCCCCGCAAGGGAAAGCCTGCGTAGAAGACAAGGAATGCCAGCGCGACGAGGCGAAGATCGGCGCGAGCGATCAGGCCCGGGACGCGGCCGAGCTGCGCGCTGTTGAGCGACACGAAGACGGCGATGACCACGAGGGGGATGAGGAACGAGATGATCGTCCTCGGCTGGCGCAGGCGGCGCGACAGCGGTACCGGCAGCTCATCGACGGCGCCCTCCGTCTCATCGTCCAGCCGGGCGCGGTCAGGGCTGGTCACGAGGGCTTCCTCCCCGATCCGTGCCGGAGCTTGCCACCGGTCGAATGCGCCGGTTGCCGCGGGCTCTCTGGACCACCTTCGCGACAGGCGTCCATGCGCGAACGAAGTAGCTTGCCCGTCCGGACACGGTCTGCACCCCGGCAAGGGCTGCTTTCAGGCCCACAGGCGTGGACGGATCACCCTCCAGCGACGTATACGCAACTCCGATCTCGAGGATCGAGTGAGCATCCGAGACGGCAACGCCGGGCAAGCCGTGCTCTCTGGCATAGGTCGCCGCGAGCTCGTTGCCGCGGCCGATGAGGCGCGCGTTGTGCGTCTCGACCCAGTCCACGCTTGCACCGGCGCCTTCGAGCCGCTCATCCCGCAGGAGCGAGCCACGAAGGCGATCGAAGGGGTGTGGGATCCCGATCAGGGCACCCTGCTCCCGCGCGGCGGCGATCGTTTCCTCGGCGGACATGCCCGGTGGGATCGCCGTGGTCAGGAAGACGCAGATCATGTCGCCGTCGCGCGTCCTGACCTCCTCGCCGACCAGGACCGTCAACCCGTCAGGGGCCACCTCGCGGGCCTCGAGCGCACCGTCGATCCGGTCGTGGTCGGTGATCGCCAGGTGCGTCAGACCCCGATCCGACGCGGCTTGGAC
>JBKKCW010000068.1:0-5033 GCA_046712485.1 Candidatus Limnocylindrales bacterium | reverse complement strand
GTCCCGGCTCCCACCGGAACGCGTCCAACGCGCCAATCGCGACACGCCACCGACCCCCGACACGTCTCGCGGGTAGCCGGCCGGTCGTGATCCACCGCTGGACCGTGCGCGTCGTCGTGCCGATACGCGCGGCCGCCTCGCTTGGACTGAGCTCTCTAGCCATCCTGTCGCGATTGTCGCATACGACCTTGGATCAGCCCGCATCTTCGTCAGGGACCCAAGCCGCTCGACGTTTCTCTGTAAACGCGGCCAGTCCTTCGCGGGCCTCGGGTGAGACGCGCTGACGGGCGATCGTGCGGGCGGTGTGCCACTTGGCCGAGCCATGGCCAAGCCCTCGGATCTCACGAACGATCGCCTTGGCGGCGCGGGCGGCGGTCGGTCCAGCGGCCAGGACGTCGCGGAGCGCCGTCTCGACGGCGCTATCGAGGGCCGCTTCGCCCTCGACGACCTCGTGGACCAGGCCGATCCGCTGTGCGCGAACGGCATCGAACCGGCGTCCGCCAGGGAACAGGGCACGCGCCTCGGACTCGCCGACCTTGGCGATCACGAACGGGCTGATCACGGCGGGCAGGATCCCCAGACGCGTCTCGGTGAACCCGAACCGCGTTCCACTCTCGGCAATCACGATGTCGGCCACGGCGCACAGCCCCATGCCGCCGCCGAGGGCCGCCCCATGGACGCGCGCAATCACCGGGACTGGGCAGGTATCGACGGTCTCGAACATGTCGGCCATGGCCATTGCGTCCTGTTCGTTGGCCTCGACGTCCAGCGCGGCCGCGGCCCGCATCCACCCGATGTCGGCGCCGGCGCAGAAGGACGGGCCGGCGCCTGAGAGGACGACCGCCCGAAGCTCGGTCGGGCTCTCGCGCGCCAGTGCCGTGAATGCCGCACGGAGCTCCGCGATGAGGGTCGCGTCGAACGCGTTGTGCACGTCGGTCCGCGAGAGCGTCACGCGTGCGACGGATCCACCCGGACCGGAGCGTTCGATATCTAGCGCGGGAGGCAAGCTCATCGTAGCGAGTGGACAGCCGGCTGCTACGCTGCGCTCGATGGGTCCCCCGAATCCCTGGTCGCCAAACTGGCGGCCAGACCCGACCGGCCGCCGGCTGGCGTCGATCCGGATGGCCCGCCGGGGAGCGCTGCTCGCCGCGGTCCTGTTCGCCCCGATCGGCGCCGCCGGCATGGCCATGCTCCCGGCGATCGACCCGCTGCTTTCCCCGCCTGCCACGGCGCTCGCAGGTCTTGCCGGGATCGCCGGTGTCGCGCTCCTGGGTGCCGGCCTGGCGCCAGCCGCCATCGGCTCCCGGATCGACGGCGCCGTCGTTGGGCTTGCGCTTGGACTCGGCGTGCCTGTCGCCGCAGTGACATCGGTGCTGATCGGCACCTACCTTGCCGGCTCAGCGGTCGATGGTTTCGATGAAGGCGGCCGGCTGGCGGGTCAGGTGCTTCGCAGCGGCGTGAGCGGGGCCATCCAGCTCTCGCCGCTGATTGCCATTGCCTCGGCCGTGTGGGTCGTCGTCATCCGCCGGTGGGGCGTCGTAACCCCGGCTGAGAGTGAGTGGAAGCCTCCGGCTGCCGGCTGACCGACTACGACTCGGTGAATTGGACTTGAATCAGCTACATCCGGAAGACGCCGAACCGCGTCGCTGGGATCGGCGCATGGAGGGCCGCCTCGATCCCCATCGTCAGGACGCGGCGAGTGTCGAGCGGATCGATGACGCCGTCGTCCCATAGCCTCGCGGTCGCAAAGTAGGGCGAGCCTTCGCGTTCGTAGGTTTCGACGATCGGGGCCTCGAAGGCGTCCCGTTCGGCGTCATCGGCGAAGTCGCCCCGCACGGTTGACAACACTCGGGCCGCCTGCGCCCCGCCCATCACGGAGATCCTGCTGTTCGGCCAGGACCACAGGAACCGCGGCTGGTAGGCCCGACCGGCCATCGCGTAGTTTCCGGCACCAAAGCTCCCACCGATCAGCACCGTGAACTTGGGAACCTCCGCGCTGGCAACCGCGGTCACCAGCTTGGCGCCGTCCTTGGCGATGCCCGCTTCCTCGTATTCGCGGCCGACCATGAACCCCGTGATGTTCTGGAGGAACACGATGGGGATCCGGCGCTGACAGGCGAGCTCGATGAAGTGGGTCCCCTTGAGCGCCGACTGGCTGAACAGGATCCCGTCGTTGGCGAGGATGGCCACCGGGTACCCGGCCACATGCGCGAATCCACAGACGAGCGTCTCCCCGTACAGCGGCTTGAACTCGTGCATCCGGGAGCCATCGACAAGTCGCCCGATCACCTCGCGAACCGGGATGGGTCGACGCGGATCCAGCGCGACCGCCGCGTAGAGCGAGGCCGCGTGCGCATCGCCTTCGGCAGGCACGGTCGGTGGCTCGGCGGGCTGCCGGTCCCAGGGCGGGTCGGGGCGCCGGCGACTCAGGTTGCGGACGATCGAGCGGCCGAGCGCCAGGGCGTGTTCATCATCGAGCGCTTCGTGATCCGCCACCCCGGACCTGCGTGTGTGCACCTCCGAGCCACCGAGTGCCTCCGGCGTCACGTCCTCGCCGGTGGCCGCCTTGACGAGCGGGGGACCGCCCAGGAAGATCGTGCCCGTTCCGCGGACGATGACCGTCTCGTCGCTCATGGCCGGGACGTAGGCACCACCCGCGGTGCACGAGCCCATCACCAGCGCGACCTGGGGGATCCCGGCCGCCGACATGCGGGCCTGGTTGTAGAAGATCCGCCCGAAGTGATCGCGGTCCGGGAAGACGTCGGCCTGGAGTGGCAGAAATGCGCCGCCCGAGTCGACCAGGTAGATGCAGGGCAGCTGGTTTTCGAGCGCGATCTCCTGGGCGCGGAGGTGCTTCTTGACCGTGAGCGGGTAGTAGGTGCCGCCCTTGACCGTCGCGTCGTTGGCCACGACCACGCACGTGGTGCCCTCGACCTGACCGATCCCCGTGACGATCCCGGCGCCTGGCGCTTCGTCGTCGTAGAGGCCATTCGCGGCCAACGGGCTGAGCTCCAAGAATGCCGTGCCCGGATCGAGGATGCGGTCGATCCGCTCTCGGACGGGGAGTTTCCCGCGTTCCCTGTGCCGGGCGATCGAGCGGTCGTCGCCGCCTGCGCCACCCGCCGCGAGCGTCGACTGGCGCCTGCGCAGCTCGTCGACGAGCGTGGCCATCGCTTCGTGGTTGGCGCTGACGTCCGCGCTCGTGGGATCGAGACGGCTCCGCAGAACGGCCATCCGCCGATGATAGGTCGCCGCCGGTGTCTGCCGCCGCAGGTCTGGCGGGCGGTCTGGTATCCTGATGACGAGAACATCATCAGGAGACGCGACGCATGTCGATGGCCGGCAGGATGCTCCGCGAGGCTCGAGCCCGCGCCGGGCTCACCCAGCGCCAGCTGGCAGCGAAGTCCGGAATCCCGCAGGAGACGATCGCCCGGATCGAACGCGGCCGCGCCGATCCACGGGTCAACACCCTGGATCGCCTCCTGGAGGCCTGCGAATTCGGGCTCGAGGTCATGCCCCGCCTCGGGATCGGCATCGACCGGACGCAGATCTATGAGCTGCTGAAGCTCACACCGTCGCAGCGCCTCGAATTGGCGATTGCCGACGACCGGAACTTCGTCGAGTTCCGACGGTCGTTCAGGTTGGTGGCGGAATGAGCGAACATCCTGCGCTTGAAGCTGGTCTGATCCTACGGGCGCTTCTCGAGGCAAGGGTTGAATTCGTGCTGATTGGTGGCCTGGCTGCTCAGGTCCACGGTTCGCCATCGTTGACCAGAGACGTCGACGTCTGCGTCGACCTGGATCGTGGGTATCTGGAGCGCCTGGCCGGCGCCCTCCGCGAACTCGCCGCGATCCGTCGTGGTCTGCCGGACGGGGTATCGGCCCCAGTCGACGCTCGGGCGTTGCGGGCGGGTGACGTGTTCACGCTCAGGACACGGTTCGGCGACCTCGACCTGCTGGCGCATCCGGAACCCGGACTCAGTTTCGAGTCCCTTGCCGAGCGGTCGATCAGCGCGGAGCTGTTCGGTCTCCCGATCAAGGTCGCGAGCCTCGACGACCTGATGGCGATGAAGCGTGCAGCCGGTCGACCCAAGGACCGTATCGAACTCGAGATCCTGGGCGCCCTCCGCGAGGAGCTCGACCGCCGCAACTAACCAACGACCAGTCACGCATCAGCGTGCTACCCTGCCATAGCAAGTTATGAGCGCTAAGCAAGCTCCTGCCAGATCGCACATTGCTACGACGTCGACGACCGTCGACGCTGCGGGCAACGGCGGCAATCGCGCCGAACAGATCCGGATCGAGCTGGCCGCAGCCTGGGGCGAGATGGGGGCAGCCTGGGGCGTGACGCCGGCAATCGCCCGGGTCCAGGCCTACCTCATGGCCCGCCAGGAGCCCCTGACCGAGCGCGAGGTTCGCGAGGCACTCGGCCTGAGCCATCGGGCGGCGAGTCTCGCACTTGCCGAGGCGGAGTCATGGGGGATCGTCGAGCGTGTCCAGGAGCCGCGGCGGGTGGGTCGCCGCGGGCCGGCTGGCGTGGCGTATCTCGCCGTCGGCGATCACTGGCAGTGGTTTGGCCGGGTCATCGCTGAGCGAAAGGTCCGCGAGGGCGATCCGATCATCGCGGTGCTCGAGGCCAAGGAGCGCGAAGCCGCCGCTGCCGCCGACGCCGACCCCGGTGACGAGGAGGTCGCCGCCCTCCGCGACTGGCTCTCGGCGTTCCTGGTGTTCGTTCGGTTGTTCGATCGCGCGGTCGGCCTCGTACCGCAGCTCGAGCCGCGCGAGCTCGAGCGCTCATTGAGCCTGCTCGGCCGGATTCCTGATGCGACGATCCTGCGGCTGTTCGATCTGCTCGGCGGGCTGCCGGATGATGACGTCATTGGCCTCGTCGACGCCCTCTCTCGCCTGTCGCCGGCAGCGGCGCGGCGAGCAACCAAGCTGATGTCCGGCGTCATCCGCACGGTCTCCCGCTAATCGCGTGACGGCAACCCTTCCGCCTGAGCGAGCAGGGCCCTCGCTCGCTCCAGCGCGCGG
>JBKKCW010000067.1:0-13886 GCA_046712485.1 Candidatus Limnocylindrales bacterium | reverse complement strand
CTCGCGGAAGCGCCTGCCGGGTCACCAGGACGACAGCCCAGAGCAGCACGGCGCCCACCGCCAACCGCAACGCGACGAGGGTGAACGTCCCGAAGTCGTCGACCGCGAGCTTGATGAAGAGGTAGCTGGACCCCCACAGGAAGCCCAGGGCGAGAAAGTACCCCCATAACGTGCGGGGCGCCTGTTTGGTCATCGCGAGATGATACTTAGCGCCAGCGGGTCAGGATCGCCTCCCGGTCGAAGAGCGCGACACCGATCCGGAGCCCCACCAGGCTTACGGCCAGGATCGCTCCGGCAAGCAGCAGGTACCCCGCTGCGCCGACGAGGATCGATCCCGTGGCCTGTACCAGGGTCACCCCGATGATGGGCACGATGATGACGCCGCCGATCTGCTGGGCGACGCGTGGTTCGTTGACGCGTGAGCTGACGATGACGCCCGTGACGACCGACGAAAGCCCGACAGCAGGCCCCAGGACGAAGACACCGGTCACCCAGCTCGGGTCCGTCACCACGCCCAGCAATTGCGGCCCGTAGAGGACCGCGGCGAGCGTGGCGAACGTGACATAGGTCAGCCAGCCGGCCAGGAGGCCAGGGACCAGCGCCGCGATCGCCTTGCCAGCCAGCAGCTCGATCGTGCGCACGGGGGCCGCGAGAACGGGCTCGAGCGTCCGCGCCTGCTTCTCGCCGATGATCGAGAACGTGGCGATCGAGAGCGGAATGTAGGCCGGCATCAGGAGGAAGAACGCCAGGAACTGCTGGACGGTGAATGCTCCGGCAAGCTCCCTCGGGCTGAAGGTTGCCCAGTCGGGCCGCTGCGTGAGGATCTGCGCCGCGAAATCAGCTGGCAGGGCACGATCGCCGATCAATCCACCCACGCCGATCGGGGCGACGGTGAGGATGACCGGTGGCACGAGGATCGTCGCGACGAGCAGCCGGTTGCGGATCGTCTCCACCCATTCGCGGTGCAGGATCGTCGCGACGATTGCGCGGCGCATCAGGCGGCCTCGGCGCGTTCGGGGCGAATGCCCATCACCTCGAAGTAGGCCTGCTCGAGCGTCGTCGCACGCTCACGAACCTCGAGGATGTCCGCACCCGCAGCCACGAGTGCACGGACGAGTGCCGGAGTGACCAGGTTTGGCGCCGTCGTCGACACCACGAGCCGATGATCGCCCGCCGACACGGCGGCCACGCCCTCGATCGCGCCGGCAGCCGCGAGCAGCGTCGCGTCCGGCTCGGTGGCGAGGCCGATCTCGACGCCGCGTCCGTCCGCCGTGACGCGAAGCTCGGAAGGCGTCGCGATCCGCAGGAGCTCGCCGCGGACAAAGGCGATGCGATCGCACAGGCGGTTTGCTTCGTCGAGGTTGTGTGTCGCAAGGACAATCGTGCGGCCGGACCGACGCATGGCTTCGATTGCCTCGCGGACGATGAACGCGGCCTCCGGGTCGAGTGCGGCGGTTGGTTCGTCGAGGAACACGACGGCCGGTTCATGGAGCAGGGCACGCGCGATCGCCAGCTTCTGCTTCATGCCCTTGCTGAACGTCCCCGCCGGATCGTCGCGCCGCTCCCACAGCGAAAAGAGTCGGAGGTAGTGCTCGATGCGTGCGGACCTGGTCGTGGCGTCGAGCCCGTAGAGGCGCCCGAAGAACTCGAGGTTGGCGCCCGCCGACAACTTCTCGTACAGGCCCGGTGCCTCGGTCAGGATCCCGACTCGGCTGCGCACAGTCTCAGCCGCCGAGACGACGTCCAAGCCATCGACCGTCGCCCGCCCCTCGCTCGGCTCGATCAGCGCCGTCAGCATTCGGACCGTCGTCGTCTTGCCCGCGCCATTGGGTCCGAGCAGCCCGAGGACCTCGCCGCGGCGGACCTCGAGATCCATGCCGCGCACCGCCCATGCGTCGCCAAATCGCCGGCCCAGGCCGGTTGCCAGGATCGCGTTGGGGTCGGCGTCGGACACGTGGCAAGTCTGACCGATACACCGGCGAACCGGCGGGGCTGCTGCGACAATTGCCCGATGACACCCATCTGGACGACACCCGAGCTGACCGGGCTCGGACGGCTGCCGATGCACAGCGTCCCGCACCTGGACCGGTTGGCGCTCGACGGTCGGTGGCGGTTCCAGCTGCTGTCCAGCCCGGATCGACAGGTGATGGGGGTCTGGGGCGAGGCGGAGGTCCCGAGTCTGTGGACCATGTCCGGGTCCTGGGACCAGCCTCACTACACCAATGTCCAGATGCCGTTCTCCGGCCTCCCTCCGTCGATCCCCGCCCACAATCCAACCGGCGTGTACGAGCGCGAATTCGACGTGCCCGAGACATGGGCGGACCGGCGTGTCGTCCTCCATGTCGGAGCCGCTGAAAGCGTTCTCCTCGTGGCGCTCAATGGCGAACAGATCGGCGTGGGCAAGGACTCGCACCTCGCTTCCGAGTTCGACCTCACGGGGCGCGTCACGACAGGCGCGAACACGCTTCGCCTGACCGTCGCCAAATGGTCAGACGCAACCTACATCGAGGACCAGGACCAGTGGTGGCATGGCGGGATCAGCCGTCCGATCTTCCTCTACGCCACCGGCCGAGTCTACTTGTCCGATATCAAGGCGATCGCCAGTCTGGCCGACGACCTGACAACCGGAACCCTCGACCTGACCGCCGTCGCCGGGTTCGCGGGCATCGAGCCGGAGCCCGGCTGGACGATCTCAGCGACGCTGCTACCCAAGGGCGATCGAACGAACGAAGGCGCCGCCGCATCGGGGGCAGGTTTGTTGCCGTTGGCTACCGGCCCCGACTGGCCGGTAGACCCCGTTGAGAGGGACCTCCTTCGGCGTCGCACTGCCGGAGGCCCGCTATCTGACCGAGAGGTCGCCGAAACCTGGCCGGCGCTCCTCCGTCGCCTCGAGCGGCCGCTCGCCGGTTCGCTCGACGTGCACTTCGAAATCCCCGC
Source organism: Candidatus Limnocylindrales bacterium (assembly GCA_046712485.1). Lineage (GTDB taxonomy): Bacteria > Chloroflexota > Limnocylindria > Limnocylindrales > CSP1-4 > SPCO01. The sequence goes on along the minus strand of JBKKCW010000067.1, from coordinate 10,949 downwards.
AGTCGAGTCCTGGTCGGCTGAGCGACCGGCCCTGTACGACCTCCTGGTCCAGCTCCAGTCGCCAGCGGGTGCGATCGTCGAAGAGGCGTGCGTTCGCGTTGGATTTCGGCGCGTGGAGATCAGCGGGCTGGACCTGCTCATCAACGGAGCGCGCGTTTTTCTGCGCGGCGTTAACCGGCACGACTTCGACCAGCATACGGGGCGGGTCATCTCGGTCGAGTCGATGCGCGCGGATCTGGTCCAGATGAAGCAGTTCGGCTTCAACGCGGTCCGGACGTCGCACTACCCCAACGACCCTGCATTCCTCGACCTCGCCGATGAACTCGGTGTGTACGTGATCGACGAGGCGGATATCGAGTCGCACCAGTTCCAGAGCACCCTGTGCGACGACTCGCGCTACCTGAACCAATGGGTCACCCGCGTCTCGCGGATGGCCCAGCGGGACAAGAACCATCCGGCGGTCATCCTCTGGTCGCTCGGGAACGAGTCGGGGTACGGCCGAAACCACGATGCCGCCGCCGCCTGGCTGCGCCGCTACGATCCGTCGCGGCCGCTTCACTACGAGGGGGCGATCCGGTTCGACTGGGCATGTGACCAGGACGTCAGCGACCTGACTTGCCCGATGTATCCCGAGATCAGTGCGATCGTCGAGCACGCCCGATCCGGCCTTCAGCGCCACCCGTTGATCATGTGCGAGTACTCGCACGCGATGGGCAACAGCAACGGGACGCTTGCGGAGTACTGGGACGCGATCGAGTCCACGCCCGGCCTCCAGGGCGGGTTCATCTGGGAGTGGTGGGATCATGGCCTGGTCCAGACCTTGCCCGACGGCAGCCAACGGTGGGCCTACGGCGGCGATTTCGGCGAGTCGCGCCACGACGGCAACTTCGTGGCCGATGGCCTGAACTGGCCCGATCGGCGACCGAAGCCGGCGATGTGGGAGGCGCGGGCACTCAACGCGCCAGTCGCGATCGAGCTCGTGGATGCCGGCCTTCGCGTGACCAACCGTCAGCACTTCGTGGGTCTCGATTGGCTCACCGCGACCTGGGAAATTGCGGTGGGTGGCGCGACCGCGGCGAGTGGGTCGCTCGAGCTGCCCGCGATCCACCCGGGGCAGACGGAGACCGTGCCGCTGACCGGATGGCCGCAGCACCGACCACCGGGCGAGGCTTTTCTGACCACCCGCTGGCGCACCACGCGAGCAGAGGCGTGGGCGCCAGCCGGCTTCGAGGTCGCCGCGCTCCAGGTGCCGGTCCGGCCGGCGAGCGAAGCACCCACCGAGCGTGGCGAGCCGGACACCGCCGCGGCGGCGCCGGTGGATGACGCCGGGAACCTGGTCCATGCGGCGCTCGCTACACCACCGGCGCTCGCGCTCTGGCGGGCGCCGACCGACAATGATCGGATCGGGGGAATGGCCGCGGAATGGGAGCGGACCGGTCTTGATCGGCTGGAGCGACGGCTCGTCGAGATCGAGCGGAACGGACCGCGAGCGACCGTCATCGACGAGGTAACGACAGCAATCGGCATCCGGATCCGACACGAGCGAACCGTGACCGCCCTACCCGGGGGATCGATCCGCGTCGACGAGACGGTCGAGATCCCGCCGGAGCTGGCCGACGTGCCGCGTGTCGGCACGGTGTTCGAGGTGGAGCCGGGTCTCGAGGCCTTGACCTGGTTTGGCACCGGGCCGCACGAGACGTACCCGGATCGCAAACGTGGTGGCCTGGTCGGCCGCTGGAGCACGACGGTCGCCGGCGCGGCAACACCGTACATTCGCCCGCAGGAGAACGGCGGCCGCGCCGACGTCCGCTGGCTCACGCTGGCACGCTCTGACGGTTCCGGGATCCGGATCGACCTCGACGTTCCGGCGCAGGTTTCGGCCACCCACTGGCGGGCCACGGACCTCTCCACGGCCACGCACGACAGCGAGCTCAGGGCACGTCCCGAAACGATCGTCCATCTGGACGTTGCGCATCGTGGGCTCGGCACTGCAAGCTGCGGTCCGGACACCCTGCCGGCGTACCTTGTGGGGCCGGGCACCTACCGCTGGACGTGGGTCCTCGCAGGGCTGGACGGCTGACGATGCCCATCGAGTGGCGGCAAGAGGACGGCCAATTCCACCTCCACAACGGTCGGGTGAGCCTCGTCCTCCGCGTCCTGGAGGACGGGAGTCTCGGGCATCTCTACTTTGGCGGATCCTTGCCCGCCGGGCGTTCATACCGCCATCTCGGACCCGACCCGTTCGAGGGTTTTTCGAACCACGTCGGCGATCCGGTCCCGCTCGCGTATCCGACCTCGGGCACGGGAGATTTCCGCATCCCGGCGCTCGTGGTCGTCGTTGCCGACGGGTCGACCGCGCTCGCGGCCCGCTTCCGCTCCCACCGAATCCTGCCGGGGAAGTTGGGCCTCGACGGGCTGCCGTCGACCTACGTGGAGGACGACGACGAGGCTGACACGCTCGAGGTCACGCTCGGCGACGAGCCCGCCGGCATCGAGGTTGACCTGCGTTTCACGCTGTTTCGCGACCGACCGATCGTCGCTCGAAGCGCCGCGATCCGCAATACGGGCACGGCACCCGCAGATCTCCTGTGCGCGATGAGCCTGGCGTTGGATCTCCCTGATTCCGACTGGCGGTTGATCGGGCTCGCCGGCTCGTGGGCGCGCGAGCGCCATGTCATCGAACGAGCGCTCGTCCCCGGCCGGCAGTCCATCTCGAGCACGCGGGGAGCGTCGGGGCACCAGCACAACCCGTTCATCGCGCTGCGCCGTCCCACGACGGACGAGGCGCACGGAGAGGTGTATGGCTTCAACCTGGTGTACTCCGGGAACTTCCTGGCCGAAGCCGAAGTGGATCCGTATGGCACCACCCGGGTGCGGCTGGGCATCGAGCCCTCGACGTTCCGCTGGCGGCTCGATCCGGGGGCGGCGTTCACCACGCCCGAGGCGATCATCGCGTTCTCGGATGCCGGGCTCGCAGCGCTCTCCGACGCCTTTCATGGGTTGCTCCGCGAGCGGCTCGCGGTCGGGCCATGGCGCGACCGACCGCGGCCGGTCCTGATCAACAACTGGGAAGCCACCTACTACGATTTCGACGCGGATCGCCTGGTCGGGATCGCCACCGCCGCCCGAGACCTCGGTATCGAGCTGTTCGTCCTCGACGACGGCTGGTTTGGCGCTCGCGACGACGACACAACCTCGCTCGGCGACTGGTTCGTGGACCGCCGAAAGCTCCCAGGCGGGATCGATAGCGTCGCCCGCCGGATCACCGATCTGGGGATCGGGTTCGGCCTGTGGATCGAGCCCGAGATGGTCAGCCGCCAGAGCCGACTGTTCGAGGCACATCCCGACTGGGCCATCGGCGTGCCCGGGCGGCCCCGAACCGAAAGCCGACAGCAACTCGTGCTGGACATGGCTCGCCCTGAGGTTGTCGACCACCTCGCCGAGGTGCTGTCCGAGGTGCTCCGCAGCGCCCCGATCTCGTACGTCAAGTGGGACATGAACCGCAACATCACCGAGCCATGGACTCCATCGCTCCCGGCCGATCGCCAGGGTGAGTTCTTCCACCGCTACATCCTGGGCGTCTACGAGCTGTACCGACGGCTGACGGCGCGCTTCCCGGATGTTCTGTTCGAGTCCTGCGCCAGCGGCGGCGGTCGGTTTGACGCCGGGCTCATGGCCTTCGCGCCGCAGGGCTGGACAAGCGACGGCACGGACGCCATCGAGCGCCTGCGGATCCAGTGGGGGACCTCGCTGTCCTATCCCCTGAGCGCCATGGGCGCGCACGTCTCTGCCGTGCCGAACCACCAGGTCGGGCGGGTCACGCCGCTGCAGACACGGGCAGCCGTGGCGTTCTTCGGCGTCTTCGGCTACGAGCTTGATCCGACGGTGCTTGCCGACGGGGAACGGGCCGCGATCCGCGACCAGATCGCCTTCTACAAGCGGCACCGCGAGCTCTTCCAGCGCGGGCGGTTCCTCCGACTGGTGAGTCCGTTCAGCGGCAATCGGGATCGCACCGCCTGGATGGTCGTGTCCGGCGACAGGCAAATGGCGGTGGTCGGGACCTACCGAATCCTCGGGACGCCGGATCCTGGCTCCGACCGGCTCAGGCTGTCCGGGCTCGATCCGGAGGCGACGTACCGCGTGACCGCGTGGCCGGCGATCGCGGACCGGCCGACCCGGGCCAACATCGGCGAACGCAGCGGCGCCGAGTTGATGCGGGCCGGACTGGTGCTCGATCTGGAGCGCTGGGAGGCGGTCGCCCGAGGCGACTTCTGGGCTCAGCTCTTCGTGCTGGAGGCGATCCCCGGGACCGGTTGACCTCGCGTCGCCTATCCCTTGGTGGAGCCAAGCGACAGCCCGCTGATGAACTGTTTCTGGAGGGCCAGGAACACCAGGATCGTAGGGATCGCCGCCAGCAACGCACCGGCGGCCAGGACATTGATGTCGGTGAAGAACTCGCCCTGGAGATTGTTCAGCGCGGACGTGATTGGTCGGCGGTTGCCATCCTTGAGCAGGATGAGCGCCCAGAAGAAGTCGTTGTAGATGAAGGTGAACTCGAGGGTCGCGAGGGCCGCCAGCGCCGGGCGACAGAGCGGCATGATCACTGCTCCCCAGATGCGCAGGACGCTGGCGCCATCGACGAGGGCCGCCTCCACGAGCTCCTTCGACAGCGTCTTCATGTAGTTGCTCAGCACGAAGATGCAGAACCCGAGCTGGAAGACGACGTTGATCAGGAAGATGCCAAAGAACTGGTTGTAGAGGAGCTCGTTGTCACTGAGTGGGGCGGGGATCCCATGGAACGCGGTGTAGAGCTTGAACAGCGGGACGATGATGACCTGTGGCGGGAGCAGGTTGCCCGCGGTGAAGATGAGCAGAACGAGCAGGTTGAACCGCCACGAGAAGCGCGATACCGCGAACGCCACCCACGACGCGAGGAGCAACGTCACGATCACGGCTGGAACCGTGATCAGCAGGGTGTTCAGAAAATGGGTCTCGAAGTTGCCGCGGCCCCAGGCATCGACGAAGTTGTCGAAGCTCAGGACGATCGGCGCCGAGATGTAGCCGAGACGCTGTGTTTCCTCGAATGGGCGCAACGACGTGTAGAGCGCCCATACCAGGGGAAACAGCCAAGTGATGGCCATGAACGTAAGGAAGCCATACAGGGCGAGCCGCCGCGGCTTCAGACGGCGACGAAGCGGCCCGGCCACGGGTCGAGCGGTTGCCCCGAGCGCCGTCATGCGCGGTCGTTCCGGAGCATGCGAACGAGGAACGCGATGATCGGCCCGAGAGAGATCACCAGCAGGACCACGGCGATCGCCGACCCGAACCCGAGCCGGTTGGATTCGCTGATTGCGTTGTTGGTGATGAGGGTGGATAAGAGCTCCAGGCCGTTCTTGCCCCGGTTGATGATGTAGGCGATGTCGAAGGCGCGCAGGGCCTCGATCGTCGTGATGACCACGACGACGACGTTGATCGGCATCATGACCGGGAAGACCACCCGGAAGAACGTCTGGCGCTCGGTCGCGCCGTCCACCTTGGCCGCCTCGCGGAGCGCCGGGTCGAACGCCTTCAGCCCGGCCAGGTAGAGGACCATGATGTAGCCGACGTGGCGCCAGCTGGTGGCGATCAGGGCGGCCCAGAGGTTCAGATCCGGGTTGCCCAGCCAATCGATCAGGTTGTCGTTGGCCGTCCGCCCCAGGGCGTTGTTGATGAACCCCTGCTCCGGTGCGTACTGCAGCCGCCAGATGATCCCGATCACCGCCAGGGACAGGACGACCGGGAGGTAGAACACGGTCTGGTAGAAGCGCGTCGCGCGGATCTCGCGGTCGAGCAGGACGGCGAGAAACATCCCGATCGGCGTTGCGATGAACATGAGGAACGCCAGCCAGATGATGTTGTGGGTCAGGGCCGGCCAGAAGAACGGGTAGGCGGTGAACAGGCTCTCATAGTTCTTGAGACCGAGGAACTTGGTGGGTTCCTCGAATGGCAGGCCGATCCCGTTCCAGTTCGTCAGGGAGATGAAGAACGAAACGATCGTCGGGCCCCAGATGAAGATGAGGTCCAGGACCAGGGGGACCCCGACCATCAAGCCGAGGACGACCTTGTCCCTCTTGGTCAGCAGGCTGTAGCGCCTCTTCCTCGGTGGGGCGCCGGCGACCCCTGCCTCCGCGATCAGATCAGCGCGAGAAGAGGCTGGGGTCCCCGCACGGGCACCCACGATCGAATGCGTCTAGCGAGCGCGCGGGCGCCCCGCCTACAGCGTGTCCCAGAAGTCCTGGATCTTCTGCGTGAACGCGGTTAGATCCTGGTCGGGATTCTGGATGAAGTCGAGCAGGAAGGCCTGCATGCCGTTTGGCCCCGCGAAGTTGGGGTTCGTGTCACGGTCGAGGAACTGGGTGATCCGCTGCGCGCCGCCGATCAGCTCGGCGCCCTTCTTCTGCAGGGCGTTGTACGTGCTCGTGTCGGCGTCGCTGGCGGCCGCGATCACCCCGGGATTGGCCGTCGTGTAGATGACTTGGGTCGAACCCTTGGACATGAACTCCATGAACGCTTTGGCGCCGTCGAGGTTGTCGCCAAGCGTCGGCGAGTTCTTGGCGATCATGAACCCGTCGATCGGTGCGTCGAGCGCCTTCTCCGCGTCGAACTCGGTGCCGAAGTTGGGGTACGGGAAGAAGTCGAGATCGTCAACCTCGCCTTCGCCCGCAGCGACGAATTGCTCCGACACGAACATGCCGAGCAGGTACATGGCCGCCTGCTTCTGGACGAGCGCCTGGGCGGCATCCTGCCAGGTCCGGCCGGCAGCGCCCTCCTGGTAGAAGGGGAGTAGATCCTTCCAGACCGTAAAGACCTGCTTGGTACGGTCGTCGGTCCATTTCTCCGTGCCTGCCATCAGGCCGACGTGGAAGTCATACCCGTTCTGGCGAAGGTTGATGATGTCGAACGTACCCATCGCGGGCCAGCCGTCCGAATCCCCGAATGCCATCGGAACCAGCCCGTCCGCCTGGATCTTGGCCGAGAGCGTCTTGAACTCGTCGAGTGTGGTTGGGATCGTGTAGCCCTTCTCCTCGAAGAGACTCTTGCGGTAGAAGACCGCCCACGGGTAGTTGTAGATCGGCATGAAGTACTGCTCGCCGTCGTCGCCGGTCGAGCCCACCTTGAACGCCTCAGAGTAATTCGCGCCAACCGTATTCCACACATCGGTGATCGGCTCGGCCAGACCCTGGGCCGCGAAGAACCGCATCCGGAAGCCCGAGAACCAGGTGAACACGTCGTCCGGGGTGCCCTGGAGGTACGAGCTGATCTGGTCCTGGAACGTGCCATGCTCGACGGTATTGACGGCGACCTGGATGCCCGTCTCCGCGGTGAACGCATCGACCATCTGCTGCATCGCGGCCTTGGGCACTTCGTCGGAGTAGTTCGATCCAAAGCTGATCGAGCCTGAGGCGACCGCACTTGCCGCGGCGGACGGAGCCGCGCTCGCCGCCCCGCTCGCCGCCGCACTCGCGGCTGGGGCGCTGGACGTGCCCGCACCGCCGCAGGCGGCGATGATCGCCGGAACGCTCACCAAGCCGGCGGTGCCGGCGATCCCTTTCAGAACGGTCCGTCTCGATACGGCCTTGACCGGGATGGGATCAGCCATGGCGAATGCTCCTCCTCCACGAGATGCCCGACAGAATCCGACAGGACCAACCAGATTGTCGGGATGAGCGGACCCAGTGTCAAGGGAAGGCAAGGGTTCGGACGCTCCGCATGTTGAATCCTGTTGACTTTCGCGAAGGTGGGCGCCAAGCTTGTCCTCGACATGAGCGAGCGGGGCGTCCAGGACCAGGCTGCCAGACGATTGGCGTCAGGGGCGCTGATGCTGGCCAGACAGCGGCAGGCGTTCATCCTCGATCGCGTTCGCGAGGACGGGGCGGTGCGCGTGGCCGAGTTGGTTCGCGCCCTTGGCGTGTCGGACATGACGGTTCGACGCGACCTGGAGGTCCTGCACGATCGTGGTCTGCTCGAAAAGGTGCACGGCGGAGCCACGCTGCTGGCGGGAACCGCGCTCTTCGAGCCCGGATTCGCGGCCAAGTCCGCCCTGCAGCAACGGGAAAAGGACGCCATCGCGGACGCGGCCGTCACCCTGGTCGAGCCTGGGATGGCCATCGCGGTGTCCGCCGGGACGACGACCTATGCGCTCGCGCAGCGGCTGGCGTTCGTCTCTGGACTGACCGTCGTGACCAACTCCATTCCCGTCGCCGACGTGCTGCATCAGAGCGGTCAGGTCGACCAGACGATCATCCTGACCGGTGGTGTGCGAACACCTTCGGACGCCCTTGCCGGCCCGTTCGCGGTTGCGGCCCTGCGGACCGTCCACGTCGACCTCGTGTTCATGGGCGTCCATGGCATGGATCTGCGCTCTGGATTCACGTGCCCGAACCTGCTCGAAGCCGAAACCGATCGGGCCCTGATCGAGGCGGGGCGCCGCCTGGTCGTCGTGGCCGATCACTCGAAGTGGGGTGTGATTGGAATCAGCTCGATCGCCAGGCTCGACCATGCGGATCTTCTGATCACCGACTCGGGTCTTGAACCGGAGGCGCGCTCGACCCTGTCCGGCGCCGTCCGCGAGCTCCTTGTCGTGGATGCCGGTCAAGTCCCCATTCACGAGGTTGCTCGTGCCCAGTGAACCCAGCGCCGGCGGTCGCTCCCTGCAGCACCTCGCGACAGAACCCCATCGTCGATACAACCCGTTGATCGAGGAATGGGTGCTCGTGTCGGCCGGCCGGTCACGACGTCCCTGGCTCGGCGCGGAGGAGCCGGCATCCGAGCCACAGCCGCTGGCCTTCGACCCAAGCTGCTATCTCTGTCCGGGCAACAGGCGAGCCAGTGGAGATGTCAACCCGGCGTATGTCGAGGCCTTCGTGTTCACCAATGACTTCTCCGCCCTGCGGCCAAACACGGCGATCGAGACAATCGACGATGGGTTGCTGCGGGCGGAGGGGGAACGCGGTCTGTGCCGCGTTGTGTGCTTCTCGCCGCGGCACGACCTGACCCTTGGTCGGATGCCCCTGGAGGCCGTACGCAACGTCGTCGACCTCTGGGCGGAGCAGACGGTCGAGCTGGGCGCCACGTACCGCTGGGTGCAGGTGTTCGAAAACCGTGGCGAGGCGATGGGCGCCTCGAACCCGCACCCGCACGGTCAGATCTGGGCGGGCACGGCTCTCCCGAACCAGGCCCACCGTGAACTTGTCGCGCAGCGAGCGCACCTCGAGCGCAGTGGACGGCCTCTGCTCCTCGACTATGTCGAGCGGGAATCGGGCGGGGATCGAGTCGTTGTCGAGACGGGCCACTGGCTTGCGGTGGTGCCGTTCTGGGCCGCCTGGCCGTTCGAGATCCTGTTGATTCCAAAGGCCCCCGCCAGCGCCCTGCCGGAACTTGATGCCGCGACGCGGGATGACCTCGCAGGCGTCCTCAAAGAGGTGCTGGGTCGCTACGACGGGTTGTTCCGGCGCCCGTTCCCGTATTCGATGGGTTGGCACCAGGCCCCATTCGGAGGCAGCGCGGACGAGACCGATGCCTGGCAGTTGCATGCCCACTTCTACCCGCCGCTCCTGCGCGAGAACGCGCGCAAGTTCATGGTCGGCTACGAACTGCTGGCAGAGACCCAGCGAGACCTGACCGCGGAGGAGGCAGCCGAACGGCTGCGCGCCACGATCGTTCGATGAGGGCGCTCGTCTTCGTCCGCCAGGGCGAGATGGCGATCAGGGAACGATCGGATCGGTCGCCAGGTCCCGGTGAAGTGCTTGTGGCAGTGCGGGCCTCGGGGATCTGCGGCTCAGACGTCCACGGGTATCTGGGTCTGACGGGGCGCCGCCGGCCCGGGATGGTGATGGGTCATGAAGCCGCTGGCGAAATCGTGGCGCTCGGACCGGAGGTCTCCGGGCTGTCCGTGGGGCAGCGCGTCGCGCTCCGTTCGATCGTGGGGTGTGGGCGCTGTGATCTGTGTCAGCGCGGCCGATCCAACGTCTGCGATCGGCGGCGCGGGCTCGGGATGCACTTCGATGGCGCGTACGCCGAACGAATGGTCGTGCCGGCCGCACTTGCCGCGCCGATTCCGGATGCGCTGACCCACGAACACGCCGCGCTCGTCGAGCCGTTCGCCGTCGCGCTGCACGCGGTCGCGATCACACCGCTCGAACCCGGCGATGACGTGGTCATCGTGGGCGCCGGCCCGATTGGTCTGCTGACGCTCCTGGCGGTTCGCCGACGCGGAGCCCGGTTCGTGGCCATCACGGACCGAAGCTCGCACCGCCTGGCCATGGCCACCTCGCTCGGGGCCGACCTCGCCATCGACGTGTCCACCACCGACCCGGTCGAGGCGATCGGATCGGCGACCGATGGGCGAGGTGCGGACGTCGTGTTCGAGGCGGTCGGCATCACCGCCACCGTGGCGCAGTCGCTGGCCGCGGTCCGCACGTCCGGCAACGTGACCTGGATCGGCAACTCCGCGCCGATTGTCGAGCTGCCGATGCAGGACATGGTCACCCGCGAGCTGACGCTCCGGGGGTCATACGCGTTCGCCGGCGAGTTCGAGGAGGCGATCGACCTCCTCGCGACGGGCCAGGTGGACGTCGCACCGCTGATCGAGCTGACCGCGCCGCTCGATGACGGGCCGGAGCTGTTCAGCCGGCTCGGCGATGGCACCCTCGAGGCGGTCAAGGTCGTGCTCCTGCCCGGTACCGGATGACCATCCGATTCGGGATCGTGGGGCCGGGCAAGGTGGCTCAGCTCCACGCCGACGCGCTCGCTCGCATCCCCGATGCGCGGCTGGCGGCCGTGGCCGGCCGGAACGAGCTCCGAGCGGCGGCGCTCGGTGCGCCACACGACGCGCGCGTGGACCCGAACCTAGAGACCCTGATCGAGCGCGGCGGCGTGGATGCCGTGATCCTGTGCACACCGCACCCGCT
>JBKKCW010000066.1:0-8798 GCA_046712485.1 Candidatus Limnocylindrales bacterium | reverse complement strand
CGTCGAACACACGGCCGAGCGTCGTTTCGCCGACGGGGACGGTGATCGGCGCTCCGGTGTCCTTGGCGCTCACGCCGCGCGCAAGCCCGTCCGTCGTGGTCATGGCGACGGCGCGGACCCAGTTGTTGCCGAGGTGCTGCTGGACCTCGGCTACCAGCGGATCCTGGTCCTTCCGCTCGATCTCGACCGCGTTGTAGATGGACGGCAGCTCGCCGGCCGGGAACACGATGTCGACCACGGGTCCGGTGATCTGGATGACCCGGCCGGTCGAGGTCGTCGTCTGTGTGGCGGTCGCCATCGTTGGTCTGCCTCCTACTGCGTCCTCTGCGCCAGCGCGCTTGTCTAGCCAGGCAGCTAGCGTGCCTGGGCGCCGGACGCGATCTCGATCATTTCGCGGGTGATATTGGCCTGGCGCACCTTGTTGTAGGACAGCGTCAGGTCCTCGATGAGCTCCTCGGCGTTCTCGGTCGCGTTCTTCATGGCGACCATCCGACTCGATTCTTCGCTTGCCTTGGCCTCGAGCACGGCCTGGAAGAGCCGCGTCGCGACGTATCGAGGCAGGATCTGCTGGAGCACGACGGTGGCGCTCGGCTCGAAGATGAACTGGTTGCCCGGGATCCCCTCGGTGTCCTCGGACGCTGGGATCGGCAGGATCGTCATGCTGCTTGGCCGCTGGACAAGCGTGGAGACCCACAGGCTGTAGACGATGTCAACGCGGCCGTACGTCTCGGCCAGGAAGGCGTCGCTGATCAGGCGGGCGAGCGGCAGGACGTCGGCGAAGGTGGGCCGGTCGCCGAACGTGGCGAAATGGGCCTCCAGTGGGACGCCGGTCCGGCGCATCGCGTCGCGGCCTTTGCGCCCCACGGTGATGACCGACAGGTCGCCCGGGTGGTCGATGATGTCGCGGGCAACGAAGCGCACGATGTTGGTGTTCAAGGGGCCGGACAGCGGCCGGTCCGTCGTGATCAGCACGATCAGGCGCTTGCCACCCTCGCGTTCGGCGAGCAGCGGGTGGTCGTCGCTGCTGAGAACCGCGGCAAGGTCGGCGAGCACCTCGTCCAGCTTCTCCGAGTAGGGTCGCGACGCGAGCGTCGCATCCTGGGCGCGCTTGAGCTTGGACGCCGCCACGAACTGCATCGCGCGCGTGATCTGCTTGATATTCCGGACGGAGCCGATGCGCCGCCGAATATCGCGCTGACTGGCCACTACGCGAAAGCCCCGGGACGGCCGGCGCTCATGTGTTGGCCTCCGGCTTGTCCTCGGCGGCAGGTGTCGCCGGCTCTGCCGGAGAGGCGGGCGCTGGGGCCGCGGTCGCGGTGGCTGCGGCCGGCTGGGGCGCCTTTGCCGGCTGAGGCGGTTTTGCCGGCTCATCGACAAGGATGCTGTGCCGGAAGGCGTCGACGGCCGAATCCAGCGCGGCGGCGAGCTCGTCCGTGATCCCCGCGCCCGAGGCGAGCTCGGTCAGGATGTCCGGCTTCTCAGTCTCGAGGTAACGGTAGAACTGGCTCTCGAACTCGCGGACCCGCGGCGTCGGGACGTCGTCCAGCTTGCCGGTCGTCGCCACGTACAGGATCGCCACCTGCTTCTCGACACCTAGCGGCTGGTACTGCGGCTGCTTGACGATCTCCGACAGCTTCTCGCCGCGGGTCAGCTGATCGCGCGTCGCCTTGTCCAGGTCGGACGCGAACTGAGCGAAGGCGGCGAGGGCCCGGTACTGGGCGAGGTCCAGCTTGAGCGGCCCCGCGACCTTCTTCATCGCCTTGGTCTGGGCCGCCGATCCGACGCGGGACACCGAGATGCCGATGTTGAGCGCAGGCCGCTGGCCCGCATTGAACAGGTCCGTCTCCAGGAAGATCTGCCCGTCCGTGATCGAGATGATGTTGGTCGGAATGTAAGCGGACACGTCGCCGGCCTGGGTTTCGACGATGGGGAGGGCCGTCAGCGACCCACCGCCGTTCTTCTCGCTCATCCGTGCGGCCCGTTCGAGAAGCCGGCTGTGGAGGTAGAAGACGTCGCCCGGATAGGCCTCGCGGCCGGGCGGCCGGCGGAGCAGGAGGGACATCTCTCGATACGCCCACGCGTGTTTGCTGAGGTCGTCGTAGACCAGAAGGGCGTCCTTGACGAGACCCTGGCCGGGCACCTCGACGCCGTTCTCCATCACCTCTTCGCCCATCGCAACGCCCGAGTACGGGGCGAGGTACTGGAGCGGAGCGGGGTCCTCTGCGCCGGCGACGACAACGATCGTATGCTCCATCGCGCCGTACTGCTCGAGGATCGCGACAGTGTTCGCGACCGTCGAGAGCTTCTGGCCGATGGCGACGTAGATGCAGACGAGGTTCTTGCCCTTCTGGTTGATGATCGTGTCAAGGGCGATGGCGGTCTTGCCCGTCTGACGGTCGCCGATGATGAGCTCGCGCTGACCGCGACCGATCGGGATCAGCGCATCGATCGCCTTGATGCCGGTCTGGACCGGGGTGTCGACGGACTGGCGGACGATGACACCGGGGGCGATCCGCTCGACCGGCCGCGACGCCTTCGAGGAGATCGAGCCCTTGTCGTCGAGCGGCCGACCCAGTGGATCGACAACGCGACCAAGCAGCCCCGCACCGACAGGTACCTCGACCACGCGACCCGTCGTCTTGACCGTGTCGCCTTCCTTGATCGCTGTCGCGTTGCCAAGGATGACCGCGCCGACGGTCTCCTCCTCGAGGTTGAGGGCCATGCCCATCAACCCGCCCGGGAACTCGAGCAGCTCCGACGACAAGGCGCCGGACAACCCATAGATCTGGGCGATGCCGTCTCCGACCTCGACCACGGTCCCGACGCTGCGGGTCTCCACGCCGGAGTCGAACGCATCGATCGCGGACTTGATGATGCTTGTGATCTCGTCGGAACGAATGGCCATCGTCGTCTTGTCTCCTAGAGGGCGCCCGAAACGAGCTGGTTCCGCAGACGCTCGAGGCGGCTCCGGACGCTGCCGTCGATGAGGCGGTCGCCGACCCGCACGACCACGCCACCCAGCAGGCTGGGATCGACCTGGACGTCGAGCTCGACACGACCGCCGGTGAACCGTTCGAGGCGTTGTGTGAGGGCACGCCGTTCGTCCGCGGTGAGCTCCGAGGCGCTCGTGGCCGTCGCGTGGGTGATCCCCCGGCGCTCGTCGTCGAGGCGACCGAACTCCGCGGCGAGCCGTGGCAGCTCCTCGATCCGGCCACGCCGGAGCATCAGCCCGATCAGGTTGAGCACCTTGCGGCCCACCATCGGGGCGAACGTGGTCTCGGCCGTCGCGGTCCGCGTTTCCAGCGGGATGGACGGGTTCGCAAGCGCGCGACCGATCCGCTCTTCGGCAACGACCTCAGCCGCCGCACCGAGCTCGGCTCGCCAGGCCTCGATCGTGTTGTCACGCATCGCCACCTCAAAGGCGGCCTCGGCGTAGCGACGTGCGGCGGCGACGCGGCGGGCCATCAGTCAGACGGCCCACCAACGGCCGACTCACGGATGAACTCGTCCACGAGCCGACGTTCACGCTCGTTGGACATCGTCTCGCCAACCACTCGGCCGGCTGCCCGAAGCGCGAGGTCGGCAACCTCGGCACGAACCTCGCCGATCGCCCGGACCTTCTCCGCCTCGATCTCGGCGGCGGCGCGTTGGCGCATCCGCTCGAGCTCCTCCTTGGTGGCGGTGATGTCCGCGTCCCTGGTCTCCTGCGCCACCTTCTGCGCCCGCGACAGGATGTCGTTGGCCTCGCGCCGCGCCTCGGTCAGGGCAGCAACGCGTTCCGCCTCGGCACTCTCGCGATCGCGCCTGGCCTGCTCCGCGTCCTTGAGCCCCTGCTCGATGCGGGCCTGTCGATCAGCCAGCATCTTCGATACGGGCTTGAACGCGAACGTCCAGATGATCGCGAGGAACAGCAGGAAGTTGGCCGCGGCGATGATCACCTGGAACAGGTTGACCTGGAAGAGCGGCTCGCCCCCTGCCTCGGTGGTCAGGCGGACGACCTCACGCCCGAGGCCAGACGCGACGGCCAGCAGATCCACGATGCCTTCTCCGTGCCTGGCCGCTATGCCGGCTGGATGAAGATCGCGAGCAGGCCGACGACGATCGCGAGGACGCCGAGGCCCTCAGCGAATGCCGCGAGGATGATCGCAATGCCGCGGATCTGTCCGGCAGCGTCGGGATTGCGCCCGATCGCGGTCGCCGACAGGCCGCCGAGGATCCCGATGCCGATGCCGGGGCCGAGGACCCCGAGAGCGGCGAGTCCGGCGCCGATGTACTCCATGTCGTGACTTCCTCCTACTCCCCGAGCGGACAGCCCGGGATCAATTGGACCGTGGTTGGTTACGCGCCGATCGGCGCGTCAGTGGGCGGGCTGGAGGCCGGGCGCCTCGGGTGATGGCGCCTCGACACCGTGGGCCTCCTCCTTGGCGTGGTCCTCTTCCCCATGGCTCTCGATGGCGAGAACGATGAACATCAGCGTCAGCACACTGAAGATCAGGGCCTGGATGGCGTTGAGCATGAGCTCGAGGCTGATGAGCGCCACGGGGATGATCGCGATGGTCAGCGCGGTGATGACACCGAGCGCGACCTCACCACCGTAGATGTTGCCGAACAACCGCATGGACAGCGTGACCGGCTTGACGAACTCGAGCATCAGCTCGATGAGACCGACGAACATGGCGATGAACCCGGCTCCGATCCCGTGGCGGAATTGGCCGATCGGGAAGAACTTCCCGAGATAGCCGCGAACGCCAAGCTTCCGGAAGCCTTCGACGTGGAAGATGATGAAGCTGATCAGGGCCATGCCGATCGTGATGTTGACGTCGCTTGACGGCGCGCGCAGGAACTCGACCCTGCCGACGAACGGCAGGAGGCCGACCCAGTTGTTGAACAGGATGAGCAGGAAGAACGCGGCAAAGATCGGGATGTACGGGCGCGCCTTGGGTCCTGCGAGGCCGATGCCGAAGTTGCTCAGTCCCTCGTAGACGGCCTCGAAAAGGTTCTGCCCCCGCCCGGGGACCAGCCTGCCGCCCCGTGCCATCAGGATGGCCCCGGCGAGGACGAACGCCATGACCATCCACATGGTGATGATCGTGTCGCTGATCGCCGGCGTGAAGGTCACGAGGCCAGGCGGCGCGTGCTCGCCGATTACGGTGTGGGGCGCCGGGAAATGCAACGTGCTCTCGATGAAGCACACCGGGAAGGAGCAGGGCTCGCCCGGGACCCCGCCCTTCGGGAACGGCGGGAAGAGCATCAGCGCCGCGATGTCGACCGCGATGACAGCGACGATCAGCAGCAGGAATCGGTTGCGCAGCCCGCCACCCGAGCGTTTCTGGGGCGCCGGGGTCGATCCGGACGACGGTCCCGAGGATTCGGCGACCACGTTGGCCGCGTTCTGCTCGCTCGACACGCTGCCTCCACACACAGGAGCGCGGCGTGACGCCGCGCTCGGTTCCATCATGCCTGCCCGGGCTGGCCGGCTATTTGATCGTCTTGAGAAATCTGGTGACCAGTCGGTAGATCATCAACGTCCCGGCTCCCGCCCCGACGAAGAAGCCGATGAGCAGGAAGATCGGGTTGGTCCCGAGCTGCCCGTCGGCCCAGTAGCCGGCGAGCACGCCGATCAGCGTCGTTACCAGAAGTGAGAGACCGATCTCCGAGAAGAGGGCGGCGTAAGCCCACCCGCGGCCGGGCTCGATCATGGCTGACCTGACAAGGCCTCGGGAGTATAGCAGGAGACCGCTGGCGCAACCCCCATGCGGCTCTCACGCAGCCCGCGGGCGGCGTCGATCATTGATCCTGCGCACTTCTCCGTGCCCGTTGGCCCCGTCTTCCTTGGCTCGTCTTGGTTCGCCGTTTCCTGCCAGAAGTCGGGCACACGACCATTCGGCTCGGTTGATGACGGAGGCGGGTTGTCATTGGACCCATCTGGCCGGTGGATCGGCCCACCGCCCGGTGGATCGCCCCACCGGCGTGGGGGCGTCAGCTCGGCTGCGAGGTCGCCGGCTCGGGTTCATGGGCCTCGGCCTCCGGCACGTCCGCGTGGCCGCGACTGTTCAGCGTCGGTTTCGCGGCGACGGCGACCGGTGCGGCTGCGGCGGCGGGTTCGGAGGTCCCCCGCATCGGCTCCTTCGCCTCGGTTACCGGCTGGACCACGCGTCCGAGCTCGTGCTGCTGCGGTTCGGCGGCGACCGCCGGCATCGGTTCGTAGGCTTCTGCCTCCAGCTCATCCGGGCGACCGAAGTCTCCGCGGGTCGGGACGAACAGGACCAGCCCTGCCGCGATGAACACGACCAGGAACGTGTACAACAGCGACGCGCCGGTCAACACCAGTGACAGGACCGCAAGGGCAGCGCATACGCCGTAGATCAGCAGCACGGTCTGGCGGTGCGACAGGCCAAGGTCCAGGAGCCGATGGTGAATGTGCTGACGATCCGGGGTGAACGGTGAGCGACCCTGCGACAGACGCCGGACGATGATCCAGAACGTGTCGATGATCGGCACCCCGAGGACGAGCAGCGCGACCGCGACCTTGGCCGTTCCGAGGATGGCGAGCACGGCCAGGGTGTAGCCGACGAACTGGACTCCGCTGGTGCCGGCGAAGATCTTCGCGGGATAGAAGTTCCAGCGCAGGAACCCGAGGAGCGCGCCCGCGAGAACGAAGCACAACACGGCAATCAGCGGCTGGTTCACACGGGTCGAGAGACTGATCAGACCGAGCGTCACGGCGGCGATGATCGCCACTCCGGAGGACAGGCCGTCGAGGCCGTCGATCCAGTTGATGCTGTTGATCATGCCCATGATCCAGAAGATCGTGAACCCGATCGCGATGACGCCGGGAAGGCGTATCACGCCCGACGCGAACGGATTGTTCACGACGTCGATCCCGATCCCTAGGACCACGGCCCCGGCGGCGAGCGCGAACTGACCAACGAACTGCCACCGGGCGCGCAGATTGAACAGGTCATCCATCGCGCCGAGGGCCGCCGCGGCCGCTCCCCCGAAGAGCAACGCCGCCACGTCGAATGGTCGCAGGGCCGGCGGTACCGGGACCAGGTTGGCGACCTCGTTCAGGACAAGGAACGCGCCGGCCACGAGCAGGAAGGACGCGGCCACCGCCAGTCCCCCACTGCGCGGGATGGGGCGAGTGTTGACCCGCCGGGCCCCGGGTCGGTCGACGATGCGGTGCCGCAGGACGACGCGCCTGATGCGCGGCGTCAGCAGGTACGAAAGGAGCGCGGCCCCGAGCAGGACGGCGGCGATGGGCCCGACAGCGTTGCCGATACTCGGGATGAGGGTCACGCCGCGGGCAGGCCGGGAACCGGGAACTGATCCACGATCAGTCGGACCTCTTCTGCCAGGCGCGCCTGAACCGCGGGCTCATCGCGCTGGCGGATCGCGTCGATGATGATCCGCCCGACCGCTCGCATCTCATCGGTGCCGAAGCCACGTGATGTTGTCGCGGGCGTCCCGATCCGGATCCCTGACGCCGTATTGGGTGGCAACGTGTCGAATGGGATGGCGTTCTTGTTGACGGTGATCCCGATCTCGTCCAGCAGATGCTCGGCTTCCTTGCCGGTCACTCCCAGTGGGGTCACGTCAACGAGGAGCAGGTGGTTGTCCGTGCCACCCGACACGACCCGGGCGCCGAGCCCGGCCAGCGTCTCGGCCATGACCCTCGCGTTCTCGACCGTGCGTCGCTGATCCTCGCGAAAGGTCTCCTCCGCGGCGAGCTTGAAGGCGACGGCTTTGCCGGCGATCACGTGCATGAGCGGACCGCCCTGGGTCCCAGGAAAGACGTTGCGATCGACGGACGCCGCGAGTGCGCCGGCGGCGTCGCCGCCTTTGACGGCTGGGAAGGCTCCTGGGTCAAGCCCCTCGCGCATGCTTCGGCGGCTGAAGATCATCCCGCCGCGCGGCCCACGGAGCGTCTTGTGGGTCGTGGTCGTGACGATGTCGGCGTGCGGGAACGGACTGGGATGCACCCCCGCGGCGACGAGGCCCGCGATGTGGGCGATGTCCACGAACAGGATCGCGTCGACACCCTCGGCGATCGAGGCCATCCGCTCGAAGTCCCAGGTCCGCGAGTACGCCGAGGCCCCGCCGACGATCACCTTCGGGCGGACGTCACGGGCCTGCGTCTCCATCGCGTCGTAGTCGATCCGTTCGGTGTCCTGGCGGACGCCGTAGGCATGAACCTCGTACAACCGGCCGGAGAAGTTGAGGGTCATCCCGTGTGTCAAATGGCCGCCGTGGGCCAAATTCATGCCGAGGATCCGGTCACCCGGCTGGAGGACGCTGAAGTAGGCGGCCATGTTGGCCTGCGCGCCCGAATGCGGCTGGACGTTGACGTGTTCGGCGCCCGGGAAGAGGGCCAGCGCGCGGTCCTGGGCCAACCGTTCGGCAACGTCCACGTGCTCGCAGCCACCGTAGTAGCGCTTGCCCGGGAGGCCTTCCGCGTACTTGTTGGTGAGCCACGACCCCTGGGCTTCCATGACGGCCGCCGAGACGTAGTTCTCGCTTGCGATGAGCTCGATCTTGTCGTGCTGCCGGCGGCGCTCGTCGACCATCGCTTCCCAGAGGACCGGGTCGACCTCGACGATCGACTCGAGCGCCAGGCCCGTCGGTGGCGAGATGGTCATGGTCTGCCCGACTCCTTCCACACGCCCGCGCCATCCTCTCCGCCTCGGCTGGACCTCCGACGACGCACCTTGGCGTATCTTCCCACGAACCGGTCCGCCGACGAGGCGCCCGAGCGAGTCACCGGCGACGCCTCAGGTCGACAGATCGTGCTGCACCCC
>JBKKCW010000065.1:0-17094 GCA_046712485.1 Candidatus Limnocylindrales bacterium | reverse complement strand
CGCAAGGTTTGCCCGGTCTTCCCGGGCGTGCACGAGTCGCTCCATTGGGGTTACGAGGACCCGGCGGAGGCCACCGGCTCCGAGGAAGAACGCCTCGCAGTGTTCCGCCGCGTCTTCATTCAGCTCGGGGAGCGGATCAACCAGTTCATCCCCCTGGCGCGTCGACAACGGCAGGAGCGCGAGGGAGCGGCTTCCGCGTCGACAGGCGGTTGAGCAGGTACGCTCACTCCTGATGGAGCTCTACCTGCTGCGCCACGCGCATGCCGGTGACCCTGGCGCCTGGGACGGGCCGGACGAGCGGCGACCGCTCTCCGACAAGGGCGAGAAGCAGGCCGATCGGCTCGGGCGCTTCCTCGCCGGCATCGGCTTCCAGACCGACGCGATCATCACGTCCCCGAAGGTCCGGGCCGCGCAGACCGCGAAGCTGGTCGCCGAGCGGCTGGGCGTTCCGGTCGGCGAGGACGATCGACTAGGCCGCGAGTTGAGCATCGGGACGCTCGAAGCCATCCTTCGCGACGCCGGCGACCCTGGCAGGCCGGTCGTCGTTGGCCACGATCCGGACTTCACGGACCTCGTGGCGATCCTGTGCGGCGCTGCCCGCGTCCCGATGAGGAAAGGGGCGCTCGCCAGGATCGATGCGGATCGGCCGCTGCAGCCAAGTGGCGGCACGTTACGCTGGCTGGTCCCGCCCGACCTGCTGCGGCCGGATCGTTAGGCAGAGCGCCCTGGCAGGGCGTCGGGGGCCCGGACCTCGGCACGTCGGACCCGGGCGGTTCCAGCCAGGTTGGTGTACGCGATCAACACCATGCCGCCCGCGTCGTGTGCTCCAGGGCAGCTGGAATTCCGTGCTCATTCGGCCCCATTTGGTTGGGGCTTCCAGCGTGCCTGGCAGCCACGGCACGGTGCGGGTCCCTTACACCAGCCAGGTTGGAATGCGCGCGGCCCGGTCATGGCCACGTTGCGCCCGTGGGCTGACCAAGCCCGAGCCGGGCGCAAACGCTAAGCCTGCGGGCTCCCGGCGAGCGCGGAGCCTGACGTCTTGTCGGCCTGCCGGCGCGCCACCAGGTCATTGACAGTGACCAATCCACCGGGGACGAGGCTCCGGGCGATGGCCCCCAGGCGCTCCGCGGTTTCGGGGGCGAGGCGGTAGAAAATCCACTGGCCGCGCCGTTCTGAGGTCACCACGCCGGCTTCGCGCAGGACGCGCAGGTGGTGCGAGACGGTCGGCTGCCCGACGTCGCAGCACGCCGCGAAGTCGCAGGCGCAGGTTTCAGAGTCCTGGGCCAGCTGGCGGACGATGGCGAGGCGAGTCGGGTCGGCCAGGGCGGCGAGCAGCCGGATCTCCGGGTCAAGGCTCGTGGTTCGGGTCCGGTGGGCCCCGGTGGTCCGGGAGGGCCGGGACGTCATGGACATGCGTCCAACATATCGGTCAAATTCGATATTGACAAGTTTCGATACAGGCACCATATTGATGAACGTCGATACCACTCGAGCTCCAGAAGACCGGAGCCAACGCGGCTGAGCGGCGAGCAGGCGATGGCCATAAACCGCTGCAGCCGCGGCCCCGAACGCGACGATCTGCTGCGCCCAGCGTGATGGACGCAGGCGCCCGGCACGAGGATCCCGATGACCACAACCGAGACCACATCGATCGATCCCATCGTCGAGGAGGTCCGCGCACGATATGCGGATGCGGCCAGGGCTATCCTCGACCGGGTGCCTGAGCCGTCACAAGCGGCCGCGAGCTGTTGCGGTCCCACCGGTGAGGTCGCCTTTGGCGAGCTCCTCTACAGCGATCTCGACCGAGCCAATCTCCCCGACGCCGCCGTCCTTGCCAGCCTCGGATGCGGCAATCCAACGGCCGTCGCGGAGCTCCGGCAAGGCGAGATCGTGCTCGACCTGGGATCTGGCGGTGGCATCGACGTCCTGCTGTCAGCCAAGCGGGTCGGGCTGAGCGGGTTTGCATTCGGCCTGGACATGACCGACGAGATGCTCGAGCTGGCACGCCGGAACGCGGTCGAGGCTGGGGCCACGAACGTGGAGTTTCGCAAGGGCCGGATGGAGGCCATTCCGCTCGAGGAAGGCTCGGTCGATGTCGTCATCAGCAACTGCGTCATCAACCTGTCGACGGACAAGGCAGCAGTCTTCGCCGAGATCGCCAGGGTGCTTCGGCCGGGTGGCCGGATGGGCGTCAGCGACGTCGTTGCCGATGACACCCTGACTCCCATCGAACGTGCCCAGCGGGGCAGCTTCGTCGGTTGCATCGCCGGCGCCCTCTCGTTCTCCGAGTACCGCGGGGGTCTCGAGGCGGTCGGGCTCGTGGACGTGACGGTGACAGCGACCCATACCGTGGGCGATGGGCTCCGGAGCGCGATCATCCGGGCTACCAAACCCCATGGGTGGTCCTCGGACGCGGTCCGCCCGTTCGGGTTGCCCGCTCCCCTTCCCGCCAGCCCGCCCGCTCCCGTGCCCGGCCTTCGGGTCGTCGGCGGTGGCTGCGGCGGTGGAACGGGGTGCTGCTGAGGGATCTGACGATCCCGGTTCGAGGCCCTGCCGTACGGCCGAGCCTCCCGCTACCCCGCGCTGGCGGGGAACGGCAGCGCGATCGGGTCGCTGGCCACGCGGCTTCGACCCTGGGCATCGAAGCGATCGAGTCCCAGGTCGGTCACGTCGATCAGCGCCGTGCTGCCGTCGACGACGAGATCCGCCGCCACGCGGGCAACACCCGGACCCCACATCATCCCGTGACCCCCCGCCGAGGCGACGGTCACGCCCTCGATCCGCGCACCGTCTCCGGTCACAGCGGGACCGATGATCGGTAGGTGATCCGGGGTGTAGTCGATCGTGGCAGCCCAGATCCGGCGGAGTCCCAGGTCGCGCGTGATCGGCACGAAACCAGCCAACCGCGCCCTCGCGCGGTCGTACGCCGCCCAATCGATCGATCGGGCCTCACCGGGTTGCTCGTCCGGATCGCTCCAGCCAAAGAGGAGCCCGCCCTCTTCGAGCCGCCAGTACAACCCGGCCCCGATGTCGAACACCATCGGCATGCGCGGCACGTCGAACGCATCATGTGGTTCGAGCACGGCGACGGTGTGGCGTGCCGCGCCGCTGGGGATGCGCACGCCGGCCGCCTGACCGACGGCCCGGAGGCTGGGGCCGCCCGTGAGCAGGACGCGGTCGGTCTCGATCGTGCCCCGATCGGTCTCGACGGCCACGACGCGGGTGTGACCACCGCGCGTCGAAGCCGTCCGCAGCCCCGTGAAAGCCGTCCGCTCACGAAGCTCGACGCCGGCCGCCTGCATCGCGAGCGAATACGCCCGCACGTTGCGGGGCGGATCGATCGCGCCATCGGTGGCCAGATAGCTCCCACCGCGATGACCGTCGGATGCCAGCGTGACAGCCGTGGCCGCCGCCGACGGGGCATCGAGCCAGGCAACCTCGAGCCCGTGGCGCTGCTGCATCGCGACGCGTTCGCGTCCGTCACGCTCGTCGTCCTCGGTCACCGCGAGGATCAGGTAGCCGAGCGCACGGAACCCCGAATCGGTTCCGTATCTGGCGCGCTGTCCGTTGTAGAACTCGATCGACCAGCGCCCAAGGGCGACCGTCGCGAGCGTGCCGCCTTGCGCCCGCACGATGCCTGCCGCACGCGACGAGGCCCCCACGCCGGCCAGTCCTTGCTCCACGACCACGACCCGTCCCGCGCCGGATTCCGCGGCGAACACGGACGCCCAGCCGCCGATCGTCCCTGCGCCGATGACGACGAGATCAGCCCTGTCCGCACGCTCCGGCATGTGGTCCCTCCAGTTCGGTTCGTTGAGGATAGAGGTCCGGTGCGGACCCGTGGCCAGCCTGTTCCGCTGGCGGTGACCATCAACCGTCCAGGGCTGCCCCCTCGACGCAGACAGCCACGATGCCAAGACCCGCCAGTCGGTCGAATGTGCGACGCCCGCGGACCGTCCAGGCGGCCACAGCAAGACCGGCCGCCCCGGCTCGAGCGATGGCATCCGCCCCGAGGGCGTGCCACTCGACGGACACACCGCGGCAGCCCATTGCGACCGCGTCCGCGATCGTCGTCTCGTCCAGCGTCTTCGTGTTGAGCCAGCGCGGCCAGGTTGGCGCGCGGCGCCCGACCCCGTGGAGCGCGGCCCTGTCGAAGGACGAGACGATCGCGTTGTGGAGCTCAGGCCCACGACCCGCGGCCAGGAGCTCCACGCCTGTCTGCCCCGTGTCAACCTTGAGCTCGACGTCGAGAAATGGACGCCGGCCGACGAACCGGAGCACGTCCTGTAGCGTCGGGATCCCGAGATCGACAAGCGCAGCCGAGCGGACAGCGGCGATCGGCTCGGCCCGACCGTGGACTCGCCGCAGGGTCTCGTCGTGGTAGACGACCGGCACGCCATCCGCCGCGAGCCTGACATCGAACTCGAGGCCGTCGCATGCGGGTATGGCGAGCGCGGTCCGGAACGCCTCCAGGGAGTTCTCCGTCGTCCGTCGCCAGTCACCGCGGTGCGCCAGGCGCAGCGTTCGGGCCATCAGGGTTCGGCAACCGGCAGCGTGAACCGGAAGATGGATCCCGCGCCTTCGACCGACTCGACCCAGATCGTCCCACCGTGCTGCTCGATGATGTGGCGCGCGATCGCGAGCCCGAGCCCTGTTCCACCCGTCTCGCCGCGGACCCGCGCCCGGTCGACCTTGTAGAACCGTTCGAAGATTCGCGCCTGAGCCGCACGCGGGATGCCCACGCCATGATCGGCCACGGCGCTGACCACGCGGGACCCATCGACGTCGACCGAGACCGTGACGTCTCCTCCGTCGGGGCTGAACTTCACGGCGTTGTGCAGCAGGTTGACGTACACCTGGGCGAGGCGGGCCGCGTCACCGAGGACCGCCGGCACGTGACGCGCGGTCTCGACGCGAAGCGCCACACCCTGTCGATCGGCGAAGAGCCGCAAACGCTCCGTTGATTCGGTGGCAATCCGGCCGAGATCGACGAGGTCGACCGCCTGGATCGTGCCGCCGCTCTCGATCCGGGACAGGTCGAGCAGTTCGCTGACCATCTGGACCAGGTGGCCCGTCTCGACCTCGATCTTGCCGATCCGGTCGCGCATCTTGGCCGGGATCGCGTCGCCCGCGGCATCCGCTTCGCGGGTCAACGTTTCGGCCAGCAGGCTCACCGTTGTGAGCGGGGTCCGCAGCTCGTGCGACAGGTTGTCGATGAACTCCGTGCGGATCTGCTGGAGTCGGCGGAGCTCCGAGACATCGTCGAGCACGAGCCAGGCGCCGCCCGACGAAGATCGCCGGGCGCGGACCAGGAGCCTGCGTCCCTCCGCCTCTGCGCGGCCGATCTCGCCGGTCGAGACGCCCTGATCCATGGCATTGCGCGCGATACCCTCGACGTGGGCATCGAGAAAGGCTTCGATCAACGTCCGGCCGATCAGCGCGCCGGGCTGACGGCCCAGGAACGCGTGCGCGGCCCCATTGGCGCCGATGATCCGGAGCCCGCGATCGACGGACAGCACTCCCTGAGCGAGGGTCTCGATCAGCAGGTCGTGATCGTGGCGGTCCGCCGCAAGCTCGGCCTGGAGCGCATTGTTCCGGGATCGCATGGCGCCCACCGCGCTGAGGGGGTCCGCGGTCGGCGCCGCGCCAGCCACCGATCCGACCTGCCTTACGGTTCGCCGAGCACGGACGGCGAGTGTTGCCGCGACTGCGAACGCGATGAGAAGGCCGATCGCGACGAGCCAGGGTTCCACCGCGCGAGCATCGCACAGGGACGGGCCGGCCCGTCCGGGCGCTCAGCCTCGCCTCGCCCCCCGAACCGCGGGACGGGGCGCCTCGTTTGCCACGAGCCGCGGCCGCCAGGGCGCGGTCAGCGCGTCGAACACGCCGGGCGCAAACGTGTGACGCAGCACCAGGAGGTGCGCGATCCGGGCGGCCGCTCGGCGGGCGCGCTGGACGACCGCTCCGTCCAGGTCGGCGGCCGCGATGGCGGCTGCCGCATCGCGCGATGCGAGCGCCGAGGAGACACGAAGGGCCTCGTCGTCGTCGGGCGAGGTGCCCGGCGGCCATGGCGCCTCTCCGAGGCGGTCGCGCACGCCGTGCTTCGCCAGCGCCGCCAAGCCGGCCCGATCGAGGGCTTGGAGGCGACCGATCAGCGCGCGCACTGCGTCGCCATTCGGCCCGTAGCGGGGCTGATCTACGGCCGCCTCCCATCCCCGGCACAACCGCTCCCGGGTGCGCTGCCGGAACGGCTCGCTCAGGAGCGCGTCGAGAAACGGCGCCAGGACGAGCTCGGCTGCGTAGGCCCCGATCGTATCGCGAACGCCGGGTCGCGCGGCAGCGGCGGGCGGGAGTCGTCGCTCGATCTCGGCTTCGACGGCCTCCAGGGCGACGCGGCGGTCCTCCGGCAGGAACCGCCGGATCGTGGCGCCGAACGCGATCGGGGCAGGGTCGGACATCTCCATCCGGTCGAGATCGTGGGCATCGAGTACGGACACACGCTCGAGAAAGCGCGCCAGCACGTCCTCGGGCCGGCGCGCGCGTACGCCGGCGGGGGCCTGGGCTCTGGAGCGGGACGCCCCCTGGTCCCGCCAGCCCGAACCGCGCCGGGATGATCGACCGTCGCGCAGGCCGCGTTCCCGGTCGTACCGCGTCCGGAGGGTGGCGTCGCTCAGCCAATCGTGGGCGACGTTGATCCGCTTGGCGCGTTCGAGGCCGTTCGGGCCCGCGACGTCCGGGTGATGGCGCCGCAGCAGGGCGCGCCAGGCGATCTCGATCGCCTCCGGCGTGGCGTCGGTTGGCAGCTCGAGACGGGCGTAGAGGTCGTCGCTCGGAAGCGCGGGGCGTGGCGGCATCCGGGAAATCGTAGTGGTCTGGACCAATGTCGCTCGATAGACTGCCCGAGTGAGCTTCCTGCAGCGAGCCCGGGAGGCAGCCGAAGCTGCCGCGGAGAGCGCCCAACACGCGGCCGAAACGGCGCGGACGAAGGCTACCGAGGTCAGCCAGCGCGCGTCGGATCCCGCGATGCACGAACGCCTGGGCAAGGGGGCCAGGGAAGCCATGGGTCAGGCTCGCAAGGGCATGGCCACGGTCATCGAAAAGATCGACCCGGGCACCCTCGCCGAGCTGATCATCAAGGCCACCTCGCTGCAGGAGAAGGCCAACGCGTCACTGCGCGACAAGAGCTCGCCGTACCGGATCAACGAGATCTCGATCTCGGCGTCGATCCCACCCGGTGTCACGTTCGTGATCGGGCGGATCGACGAGGGCGAGGTCCTGTCAGGCACCGCCGTCACGTCCGCCGAGCTGATCGATTCGATCCCGGATCTCGGCGAAGCGGTGATCGCGCTCGACGGAACGACCGGCGATGTCACCGCCGAGGCGGCACCAACCGCGTCCTGAGGCTGGTGCTCGGATGACTCAGCCCGCGAGCAGTGCCTCGACGTCTTCGACCGATCTCGTGGAGCGTTCCCCGGTGGCCCGGTCGGTGACCTCGACGCCGCCCGCAGTAAGCGATCGCGGACTGACAGTCAGGATCCAGGGCATGCCGAGGAGCTCGGCGTCGGTGAACTTGACGCCCGGCGACTCGTCCCGATCGTCCCAGAGGATCTCGCGCCCGGCCTCGATCGAGCGTGTGTGGAGGCGCTCCGCGACCTCGTCGACGCGTGACTCGCGCGCGGCGCCGATCGAGACGAGGTGTGCCGCGTATGGCGCGACCTCGGCCGGCCAGACGATCCCCTTGTCATCGTGGTGCTCCTCGACGATGCAGGCGACGTTCCGGCCGATTCCGATCCCATACGAGCCCATGACGATCGGGTGGGCGGCGCCGTCTTCCCCGAGGTAGGTGGCGCCGAACGCGTCGGTGTACTTGGTTCCGAGCTTGAAGATGTTGCCGACCTCGATGCCGTTGCGCAGGACGACCGGCTGCCCACACGTCGGACAGCGGTCGCCCTCCATCGCATTCGTCAGGTCCGTGACGAGATCCGCCTCGAAGTCGCGACCATGGTTGACATTGCGATAGTGGAACCCTTCGCGATTTGCACCCGCGACGAGGTTCGCTGACGCAGCGACGAGATCATCGACGACAACGACGGTGTCGTGCGCCCCGATCGGCGAGCCATAGCCGGGCTCCATCCCGGCTGCCCGGATCTCCTCGACTGTCGCGGGCCGCATGCCGCGCGTCGCCTTGACCGCGTTGAAGAGCTTCGTCTCGTTGACCTCATGATCCCCGCGGATGACGGCCGTGACGAGGCGCCCGTCGCCGGTCATGAAGAAGGCTGCCTTGGCCGTCCGTTCCGGACCGACACCGAGGAACGCGGCGAGCTTGGCAATCGTCGTCGTCCCGGGCGTCGCGACCTCCTCGACCGGGAGCGGATCCTCGGCAGGCGGGAAGGGCCGCGGTATGACGGCCACCTGGCGGTTGGCGGCGTAGCCGCAGGCCTCGCACAGGACGAGCACGTCTTCGCCTGCCGGGTTGAGCACCATGAACTCGTGCGCCTGGGACCCGCCCATCATCCCGACGTCGGATGACACCGCGATCGTCCTGAGCCCAAGCCGCTCGAAGATCCGGACGTAGGCCCCGTGCTGGGCCCAGTAGCTGGCGTCGAGGCCGGCATCGTCGCGATCGATGCTGTAGGCATCCTTCATCACGAATTCGCGGACGCGGATGAGGCCGCCCCGGGCACGCGGCTCGTCGCGCCACTTCGTCTGGAAGTGATAGACCATCATCGGCAGCTGGCGATAGCTCCGGACGATGTCCGCGAGCAGCAAGCCGACGACTTCCTCGTGCGTCATCGCGAGGACCATGTCCCGGCCCGCGCGGTCCTTGAACCGGGCTAGCTCGGGGCCGACGGCATCGTAGCGACCGCTGGCGCGCCAGACGTCGGCTGGATGCACGACGGGCATCTCCATCTCCTGGCTGCCGATCCGGTCCATCTCCTCGCGGACGATCTGCTCCACCCGCTTGTTGACACGAAAACCAAGGGGGAGCAGCGAGTAGATGCCCGATCCGAGCTGGCGGACGTACCCGGCACGCACCAGCAGCCGGTGCGATGGCATCTCCGCTTCGGCGGGATCGTCGCGCAGGGTCGTAAAGAAGAGATCGGACAGGCGCATCCGCGAAGGATAGCCGGGCCCGCCCATGCGGACGCCGCTTGCGGACGCAGTTACCCGGCGGGCTGCTCCGCGGTCACGAGGCACGTCCATGGGGGCAGGCTGGCGCCGCCGCCAAGCTCGAGCCAGCGGATCGCATAGGCCGCCCGGATCGGACCGAGGGGCCGTGGCCGCGAGCCATCCAGGTCCAGGCTCTGGAAGGCTTCCCGCCCGAATGACGCCGTGAGACTGCGCCGGTTGCGCAATGGCGCGAGGTGACAACGGACGAGATCGACCTCGCGGGCAAAGGCCGCGTCGCCCCATTCCACCGGTCTGCGGCCGGCAGCGCGCAGACCGCACCGAAGCCGGAGCGCGTCCAGCGCCAGCGCCCGATGGGGCGCCGGCGCTGGGGCGGGAGCGAGGGCACCGCTCGAAGGGAGGAGGACCTCGAGCGGAGATTGATGGCCGACGTTCGACTCGTCGCCGGACCGCGACACCGCGGTCTGGTGGGGTCCGGGCAGGCGAACGACCATCGGCATGGTCGCCACATTGGATCCCACAGATCAACGCCTGCTTATCGTCGCGTCAACGCTCCCCCGCCTCGGGGGTTGGCAGGTCAGGTCGGGCGGCGGAAAACGTAGCCGACACCTCGAACGGTGTGGATGAACGCCGGGCTGCCAGGGTCCGTCTCGATCCGGCTCCGTAGCCAGTGCACGTGGACGTCGACCGTCCTCGTCTCGCCGCCGTAGTCGTAGCCCCACACATGTTCGAGCAGCTGGTCACGGGTGAACACCTGCCCCGGATGGCGGATCAGGAACGCGAGGAGCTCGAACGCCTTTGGCTTGATCGGCAGCACCTCGCCGTCGCGCAGCAAGCGGTGCCCGGCAAGATCCGCCTGAACCGTACCGAGATCGATGACTGCGGGCGGCCCGTCGATCGCCACGGCCTGCTCCGATCGGCGGAAGAGTGCCCGGATCCGGGCCGACAGCTCGCGCAGGCTGAATGGCTTCGTGACGTAGTCGTCGGCTCCGAGCTCGAGGCCGACGACCTTGTCCAGCTCGGAGTCCTTGGCCGTCAACATCACGATCGGAACGCCAGATTCGGCACGGATGATCCGGCACACCTCGATCCCGGACAGCTCGGGCAACATGAGGTCCAGAAGCACCAGGTCCGGTCGCTCGGCGCGGAACTTGGTCAGCGCCTCCCGGCCGTCGGCAGCCGCGACCACCCGGAAGCCGTCGGCCTCGAGCGCGTCGACGAGCGTCTCGCGTAGGGTCGGCTCGTCGTCGACGACGAGGATCGTGCGTGCCATCGGGGCTCAAGGATAGTCAGCCGTGTTAACACGGCGTTGGCGGCACCCAACCCGGGGTCAGTGGAGTTTCTGCTCCTCGAAATACTCGGTATAGCTCCGGCAGCGGCCCTCGGCGTCGAACTCGAGCAAGAAGACGTTGTGGTAGAGCTTCTCCGGCTGGTCGCCGGTCGCGAGGTAGCGGCTGACCCCGGCCGCGACGGCTCGATCACCCTCCACGGCGTAGGGCTCGTAGCGGGCGTCCCAGCTCCCTGGTTCGTCGCGCTGGCTCTCGCTCCCCTCGGGCGCCACCCACGCGCGCACGATCGAGTCGCGGCCGCTGACCGGTTCATCCCACGGGTGGTAGCGATACGTGGCATCCATCGCGAAGAGGTCGCCGATTTCGGCCGGATCGTAGCTCCGCCATGCGGCGATGTAGCGATCGAGCCAGCGCTGGACGTCGTCGTGGTTCATGGGGTCGTTGCTCCTCAGCGGCGGTGTTCGTCCGGCAGGGTATCGCGAGCAGGTCAGGGCCGCGTAAGCAGTTCGATCGCGCGATCCAGGCGATGCAGGGTGCGGTCCCGGCCCAGGGCCACGAGCGTGTCGAACAGCGGCGGCGTTGCCGTCCGGCCAGTCACAGCGACGCGTATGGCCATGAACAGGTCCCCTGCCTTCCAGCCGCGAGTCTCCGCCAGCGCGCGCAGCGGCGGCTCCAACTCGTCCGCCTCGAAGGTGACCTCGCCGACCGTCTCGATCGTGGCTCGGGCCGCGGTCAGGCCCTCGTGCGTCGTTGCCAGGTCCCACCGTTTCGGGACCAGCGTCGCGACATCGATGGCGACCTCGTCCAGCCACAGGAACCCGGCAAGATCGCCGACCGCGCCGAGCGTCGGCAGTCGCTCCTGGACGACGGGGAGCAGGGCGCGGAGCTCGTCGTCGGCCGGCATCCGGTCGATCCGGCCCGCTCGCAGCTCGGCCTCCACGAACGGCCGGAGCCGCTCGACGAGCTCGTCGGGATCGAGACGGCGGATCCATTGCCCGTTCAGCCACTCGAGCCGCTCGCGATCAAAGACTGCGCCGCCTTTGTGAACCGCCTCGAGCTCGAAGCGCTCGACGATCTCGTCGAGGGAGAGAACCTCTTCTTCCGTACCGGTCGCCCAGCCGAGCAGCGCAAGGTAGTTGACGAGCGCCTCGCGGATGAATCCCTCGGCGATGTAGTCCGAAATCGCGGTCTGGCTCTTGCGTTTGCTCATCTTGCTGCGGTCCGCGTTGAGGATGAGCGGCAGGTGTGCGAACCGAGGCTCCGGGTAGCCGAGCGCGCGGAACAGCAGGACGTGCTTCGGGGTGTTGGACAGGTGATCCTCTCCGCGGATCACATGGCTGACCTCCATCGCCGCGTCGTCGACCACGACGGTGAAGTGGTAGAGCGGCGATCCGTCGGCGCGGACGATCACGAAATCGCCGCCGAGGTTGGAGACGTCGATCTCGACCCGGCCGCGCACGATGTCATCGAACGCAATGACTCCCTCACCGACGCGGAAGCGCAGCGCCCCGCGCGTGCCATCCGCCTCGCGAGCCGCTCGTTCCTGGGGGGTCAGGTTGGCGCAACGACCGACGTAGCGCGGCGCCTGCCTGGCCGCCTCCTGCGCCTTGCGATCGGTGTCGAGCTGCTCGGGCCTGCAGTAGCAGGGATAGGCCCGGTCGGCGGCGACGAGGCGCTCCGCGGCGGCAGCATACGACGGCAGCCGCTCCATCTGTCGATAGGGCGCGTGGGGGCCTCTGGCCGCCTCGCCGGCAACCTCGGGGCCCTCATCCCAGCCCAGCCCCAGCCAGTGCAACCCGTCGAGGATGTCCTTCTCGTAGGCGATCGAGCTGCGCGCCTGGTCCGTGTCCTCGAGCCGCAGGATGAACGTGCCACCCGTGTGCCGGGCGAAGAGGTAGTTGAACAGCGCAGTCCGCGCCGTGCCGATGTGGAGCGGTCCCGTTGGACTTGGTGCGATCCGAACCCGCGGGGCGGGCGCGACGTCGGTCACGATCGCGACGCCAGGGCCTCAGCGGGCACCTTGTGGAACAGGGCAGGATTCGCCGTCCCGGGAAGGATCCGGACGAGCGACGCGGGGCGGAGCCCGAGGGTCGCGCGCCCACGCGGACCGTCGAGCGTCAGCGAGTCGAGCGATTCGCTCCGGGCGAGGACCGTGATCGCGGCGCCGGGTGTCAACGCTCTGGCCTCCAGATACGAGAGGAGACCGGCGTCTTCCTCGGCCTCCTCGGTGATCCGGTAGATGGTCGCGGCCTGGCCAGCCTCGACCGTGCTCAACGGGACGCCGGGAGGTCGCCGCCGCGATGTCTCGGCATCGATCGGATTGCCATGCGGGCAGGTCTCGGGATGCCCGAGCATGTCGTCGAGCCTGGCTTCGACCCGCGGCGAGATCGCGCCCTGGAGACGCATTGCCTCCTCGTCGGATTCGGCCCAGCCGAGACCGATGACCGCAGTCAGCAGCCACTCGAGCAGCGCGTGCCGCCGGAAGATCGCATCCGCGGCCGCCCGCCCGGCGGGGCTCAGATGGAGGTCGCGGCCCTCGGCGTGGACCACCAGCCCCTCGCCGACGAGCCGGCGGAACATCTCGCTCGCGGCCTGTGTCGTGACGCCGAGATGTCTCGCGATCTGCGAGGCGGTGACGCGACCGGCATCCTCCGCGCCGGCCATGACCCGCAGAGCGAGCAGATACTCCTGCGCCGCGGCCGACAGGTCGCGCGGATCGTGGTTGCGAGGCATGACCTCAGGATACGGGACGGGACGCGCCGCGACCCGAGCGGAGCCGGCGCACGAGCGCGGCGGCCAGCCCGCTCAGCCAGGCCACGACCAGGAGCGCTCCCAGCGCCGAGCGACGCGATGCCTCATCCGCGGCCGTACCTGTGGCCGACAGGATCAGGCTGGCGCCGAGCGCGCCGATGAGGAGGGCGATCGCGGCGCCGGTAGCGATCGCCGCGAGCTCGGGCAGGAGCAGGAACGCGGCGAGCACGAGGGTCTGGCCTGCCATCGTGAGCGGTGCCACGGAAGGGTCACACGTCGCCGCGAACCGGCCGCAACCGGTGAGCTCGCCGACCAGCCAGCCGATGCCGAGGGCAATCGGGATCCAGCCGAGCACAGCCCGGATCACGCGCGCTCGGACACCGCCCGAACGTGGGTCGGTCAGGGCGCGACCGAGGTCGACCGCGGCGCCGACAGGATCCGGCGCCGGCCCGTCGCCCACGCGGGTACTGGCGGCTTCTGGACCGCTCGACCGCTCGAAACGCGAGGCTTCGTCTGGCCCGGCCGTCGATTCCCACCACGAGGCGGTGGTGTGCGTGGCGGCGGGTTCAGGTCCGACATGGCCGTCGGACGATGGCGTCCCGACGCGCGGCCCGGTCGCGCGGCGAGCCCGAGCCTGATATTCGGGGCCGTGCTTCCGTGGGTCGGCGTATTCC
Source organism: Candidatus Limnocylindrales bacterium (assembly GCA_046712485.1). Classification (GTDB taxonomy): domain Bacteria; phylum Chloroflexota; class Limnocylindria; order Limnocylindrales; family CSP1-4; genus SPCO01. Next base: position 3,251 of record JBKKCW010000065.1, on the reverse strand, counting down.
TTGGGGTTGATCGTCCAGTACGTTCCGCTTGTCGTCCCGTACCAGCTTGCGCCGCCCCAGTCCGGCTCGAACTGCCCGCTGTCGGCACCGTCGTAGGACGTGGAGCCGAACGTGGCCTTGCCCCGCGCTTTGCGGCCGCGGGTCTCGTCAGCACTGGTTGTACCGGGGTCTGGCCCCGTCGCAGCTGGCCCGGCGCCCGCGGCAGTTGGCCCGGCGCCGGTGCGCCCGGGTCGTCCCGCCCCCGTGCCACCGGCCGTCGGTCCAGGTCCGGCCCTCCCGCCTCCCGCGTCCCTCGCCGCGGATCCCGCGTCTGATCGCCCCTCCCGCGATCTTGCACCAGAGGCACGCCGGGTCGCTTCGGTCCTGTCCGGATTTGCGGCCGATTGTTTGCGGCGAGCCGTTGATCCCGTGCTCCCGGTTGCACTCCCATTCGAGGACGGGCCGGCAAGCACCTCGTAGGCGGCCTGGATCGCGAGGAACCGGGTCAGCGCCGCGGGGCCGGCCGCATCGGGGTGGTTCGCCTTGACCAGGCGCCGATAGGCGCGCTTGACCTCATCGAGCGTCGCGCCGCGCGACAGCCCGAGCGTTCGGTATGGATCGGGTTCGAAAGGCATTGCTTTTCGCGTCGATCGGCCTCCGTCCAGCCGCTGGCCGGGTTCGGTCAGCCGATCAGCTCGCCCACCGGCGCGAGATCGAAGTCGGGGATTGCTTCGGCGGCGGCCCGGCCGTGCGGATCGAGCGTCACCGGGCGATGGTATCGGGCGAGGTCGCGCAGCGCGCCATCATCGAGGACGCCCGCCTGGCGCAGCGCTTCCACCGATGCCGCCCACGTCCCCCGGTCGTACCCGTCGCCGTCCTCGATCTTGACCGCCATGCCAGATGGCCCGTCCTCATGCGTGCCGGTTCGTGGGCCGCCAAGGATCGCCAGTCCTCGCAGCGCCTCCATCCCGGCCTTGCTCACGAGTCGACCGGGCACCGCCTTCATCAGGGAGGTGTCCAGCCGGTCGTGCCGCCCGCCGACCATCTCGGGATTGGCCAGCATGGCGTCGCGAACGATTTGGAGCCCCTCGGCGACCTCGCTGCGGGGATCGGAGGCCGGGATGGCCTTTGGGTCCGCGAGCATGGCGTAGGCGCGGGCGATCTCGTGCAACGGGAACGCGTACGTCTCGAGACCACAGCCGTCGATCGCGGTTCGCAGCTTGCTCGGCGAGGTGCCAAAGGCACGGGCAACGGCGGCGCGATACGCAATCTGTGATGGGTGGCCAGGCTTCCAGTAGTCGATCGGGTCCCAGCCCTTCAACCTGCTGAGGAGCAGCGAGACGGTGTGCTGCCCCGAACACATGTGGCGGATCGGCCCAGCCTTCTCGCCGTCGCGTGCGAGGCGGGCTGCGGTCAACGCATCGAGCGGCATCCCCTCGGCGCCGCAGGCGAGCAGCCCTTGACTGACCCCGGTCCGTCGGTAGAGGCCCTGGAGCGTGCGGACGTGGAGGTCCTCGCCCGAGTGCGAGCTCGCGAGGATCGCGATCTCGGCCGGCTCGAGGTCGAAGGTGGTCACCCCACCGGCCTCGACAATGGCGAGCGCACCGAACGGCTTGACCGTCGAGCGGAGCGTCACGATGCGGTCCGGGTCGCCAAGCTGGCGGATCAGCCGCCCGGCGGCGTCGACCTCGACGATGTCGCCGCGGTGGACGCTTTCTTCGATGCCGTTGCGTACCTGGCGGACGAGGATGGGGGCCGCCCCCCGGACACGGGACGCCCGCGTCGGGGCCGGCTTCCTGGGACGTGCGATGGCCGGGCTGGCCGAGACGGACAAGGTCGATGGATCTCCGCGTATCGGACGACGGTCGCGGGCGCGCGCTCGGATCGTTGGACCGCGAGGATACCGCGACGGTTGCTACGATGGCACGGCCTGAGCTCCACATCGTCGCCCAATCTCGATCTCGTCGCCCGGAGGTGTTGCGTGCCCGCTCCGACCCTGCGCGTCTCGCAGCACCCGGCCGTGCTCCACAAGCTGGCCATCCTGCGCGACGAGCGGACCGAGCCAAAGAAGTTTCGTGAGGTGGTCCGCGAGCTGTCGTGGCTGCTGGGCTACGAGGCGCTGGCCGATGTGGGTGTCAGGCCCCTGGAGATCCGGACGCCCATGGAGGCGATGACGGCGCACGAGCTTGGGGAGCGAATCGGGCTCGTTCCCATCCTGCGCGCGGGTCTTGGGATGGTCGACGCGATGCTGGAGCTGATGCCCACGGCGCAGGTCTGGCACCTCGGACTGTTTCGTGACGAGCGGACGCTGCGGCCCGTGGAGTACTACAACAAGCTGCCGGACTCCGCGACGGTCGACCTCTGCCTGATCCTCGACCCGATGCTTGCCACCGGCGGATCGGCCACGGCCGCGATCGAGGTCCTCAAGAAGTGGGGCGCCGTCAAGCCGGTCAGGATCAAGCTCGTCAACCTGATCGCGGCGCCCGAGGGCGTGGAGGCCGTAACCTCGGCGCACCCGGACGTGGAGATTCACTGCGCCGCCCTCGACCGCGGGCTCAACGACCGCGGCTACATCCAGCCGGGCCTCGGCGACGCTGGCGACCGTCAATTCGGAACAGGCAGTTCTGGCTGAGCCGCACGGTTGGTAGTGGAAGCAGGTCGTTTTGCACGGACGTTGTTGACGACCACAGGCCGGCGGTCCCGCTCGTGATGTTGTGCCTGGCAGTCGGCAATAGCGCATGGAGGCCCCCGGGTATCGGTGCTTGCCCACGATCCGTGCCTGGCAGGCCGCAGACTTGGTCTCTCGCTCGCCCGGCGCCCCCTCCGAGCCGTTGGTGCAGTCTGCCAGGCACAACACGGCCACGGACTTGTTCGGTATCAAGAAACGTGTCCGGGCACCACGCAGCACCCCCATCGCCCCCAGCTCGCGGGCTCAGCGCGTCGTCGGGTGCCTTCTCCTCGTGGCTTAGACTCGCCGCATGGGACTCTTGACCTTCGGCATCAACGTCACCCTGGACGGCTGCGTCGACCACCAGGAGGGAATCGCCGACGACGAGACACACACCTTCTTCACCGGCCTCATGGACGAGGGCGGGGCGATGCTGTGGGGCCGCGTCACCTACGAGATGCTGGAGAGCTACTGGCCGGCGGTCGCCCGCGGCGACGAGGAGGCGCCGCCGGCGATGCGCGAGTGGGCGGTCAAGCTGGAGGCCAAGCCGAAGTACGTGGTGTCGTCGACGCGAAAGGACTTCCCGTGGACCAACAGCCACCAC